>CAXSEU010000098.1:0-4682 GCA_964236485.1 uncultured Lichenihabitans sp.
GCTCGGCGCGCTGAAGGACGAACCGGTACTCGCCAAGATCCCCGTCGTCATGGTGACGTTCATGGACGAAAAGGGCCTGAGCGCGTCCCTCGGCGCCGTCGAGCACGTCAACAAGCCGGTGAACTGGGACAAGCTGAAACAGGTGATGGACAAGCTGCGCGACGCCTCGGGCGACGTGCTGGTCGTCGACGACGACGCCGACGTCCGCCACCGCCTCCGGCACACCCTGGAGCGCGGCGGCTACACGGTGATCGAGGCCGCCAATGGCCGGGAGGCGCTCGACCTCGTCATGCACGGGCCACCGCGGGCCGTGTTGCTCGACCTGACCATGCCGGTGATGGATGGCTTCGCGTTTCTGCATGCCATGCGCGAGCGGCCAGGCTGCGAGGCCATCCCGGTCATCGTCTTCAGTGCCCGCGATCTCACGGCGGGCGACCGGGAAAAGCTGAAGGAGGCCGACCGGGTCCTGAGCAAGACGGTCAGCCTCCGAACCCTCACGGGCGAGTTGCAAGCCCTGATCCCGCCCGAGATCGCCTCGGCGGAAGAGTGGATACCTGAATAGGTCAAACGGACAACGCGTCTGGAGGACGCAGGGCTGATCTGGAGGCCAAGCCTTCGCCATTGACAGGGCCGGGCCGAGCGTCCCAATCGGGTTCGGCATGACGGGGAGCCGGACCGTGGGGCAGTGGGAATTCTGGATCGACCGCGGCGGCACCTTCACGGACATCGTGGCGAAGGACCCCGGGGGAGCGATCCTTGCCCGGAAGCTGCTCTCCGAAAATCCGGGCGTCTATCCGGACGCGGCCCTGCAGGGCATCCGCGACTGCCTGGGGCTGCCGCCGGGCGAGAAGATCCCGGCGGGCCGGATCCGGGCCGTCAAGATGGGCACCACCGTCGCCACCAATGCACTGCTCGAACGCAAGGGCGATCCGACCGTGCTCGTCACGACGCGCGGCTTCCGGGATGCCCTGAGGATCGGCTACCAGGCCCGCAAGGACATTTTCGCGCAGAACATCGTGAAGCCGGAACAGCTCTACCGGCGAACCGTCGAGGTGTCGGAGCGCGTCCTTTGCGATGGCACGGTCGAGACCGAACCCGACCTCGATGAAGCGCGCCGCGCGCTTCAAAATGCCCTTGCGGACGGCATGACGTCTTGCGCGATCGTGTTCATGCACGCCTACCGGTTCCCCGAGCACGAACGGCGGGTTGCGGCGCTCGCCCGCGATCTCGGTTTTGCGCAGGTTTCGGTGTCCCACGAGGTGAGCCCGCTCATCAAGCTCGTCGGGCGCGGCGATACCACGGTCGTCGACGCCTACCTGTCGCCGATCCTGCGCCGCTACATCGACCGGGTCGCGGACGAACTCGGGGGCGAGGCGAGCGGTTGCCGGCTGATGTTCATGGCTTCCTCGGGCGGGCTGACCGGCGCGGCGCTGTTCCAGGGACGCGACGCCATCCTGTCGGGCCCGGCCGGCGGGGTGGTGGGCGCGATCGAGACGGCGCGCCTGGCCGGAATGCCGCTGGTGATCGGCTTCGACATGGGCGGCACGTCCACCGACGTGTCGCATTACGCCGGGCAATACGAGCGCGCCTTCGAGACCGAGGTCGCCGGCGTTCGGATGCGGGCGCCTATGATGCTGATCCACACCGTGGCGGCCAACATCACGCTTCACCGTCGGCCCGGATTCGGCAGGCGCCAGGCCCGGCCCCGCCGCCTATCGGCTCGGCGGCCCGCTGACGGTGACGGATGCCAACGTGATGCTGGGCAAGCTCCAGCCGGCGTTCTTTCCGAAGATCTTCGGCCCTAGGGGCACGGAGCCGCTCGACCGCGACCGCGTGGCCGCCGCCTTCGCCGAACTGGCGCAGCGGGTCGGCGGCGAGCGGTCGCCGGAAGCCGTGGCGGACGGTTTCGTGCGCATCGCGGTCGAGAACATGGCGAGCGCCGTGAAGAAGATCTCCGTGCAGCGCGGCTACGACGTCACCCGCTACGCGCTGCAATGTTTCGGCGGCGCCGGTGGGCAGCACGCGTGCCTGGTCGCCGATGCCCTCGGCATCGGGACCGTGCTGGTCCACCCGTTGTCGGGCGTGCTCTCCGCCTATGGCATGGGGCTCGCCGCCATCCGGGCGACCCGCCAGCAGACCTTGCAGGCCGACTTCACGCCGGCGGCGCTGCCGGACGCGGCGGTCATCCTGGCCGAGCTGACCGGGGCCGCCACGGCGGATCTCCTCGGTCAAGGCGTCGAGGCGCGCGAGATCGCTCTCACGTGTCAGGCTCATCTGCGTTACGCCGGAACCGACACGGCGCTCGGCGTCCCGTTCGGGACGCTCGAGGCGATGAAAGGCGCCTTCGAGGCGGCCCACGGCGCGCGTTTCGGCTTCATCGACGCCGGCAAGGCGCTCGCCTTCGACAGCCTCTTCGTCGAGGCGGTGGGGGGCGGGGCAAGCGTCGACGAGCCGGAACGGCCGGCGCCGGAAGCCCGCGCCGTCGCGGCCGAGCGCACGCGATTCTACTCGCAAGGCGAATGGCACGCGGCGGAGGTCTTCTTTCGGACGGATCTGCGTCCCGGCATGCGCTTCGCGGGACCGGCCCTGCTGATCGAACCGCACCAGACAATCGTGGTGGAAGACGGGTGGGGCGTCGAGGTCACCGCCCGCGATCACGTGGTTCTGACGCGCACCGCCCCGGCGTCCCACGCGAGTGCGGCGGGCACCGACGCCGACCCGGTGCTGCTCGAGGTCTTCAACAACCTCTTCATGTCCATCGCCGAAGAGATGGGCCTGACGCTGCAGAACACCGCCTATTCGGTCAACATCAAGGCACGGCTCGATTGCTCCTGCGCGGAGTTCGACCGGACCGGCGCGCTGGTTGCCAACGCACCGCATATGCCGGTGCACCTCGGCTCGATGGACATGTCGGTGCGCAGCGTCATGCAGGCCTTCGGCGACACGATGTGGCGCGGCGACGTCTTTGCGCTCAACGCTCCCTACAACGGGGGCACGCACCTGCCCGACATCACCGTCGTCACGCCGGTGTTCGGCGAGGACGACACGATCCTGTTCTTCGTCGCCTCGCGCGGCCATCATGCCGACGTCGGCGGCACGGCGCCGGGCTCGATGTCGCCGAGCGCCACGACGATCGACCAGGAAGGCGTCTACATCGACAATTTCAAGCTCGTCGACCAGGGGCGCTTTCGCGAAGCCGAACTGACGCGGCTCCTCACCGGCGGCGCCTATCCGGTGCGCAACCTCGTGCAGAACGTCAACGACCTCAAGGCCCAGATCGCCGCCAACCAGAAGGGTGTCGCCGAGCTTCGCCGGATGGTGGAGCATTTCGGGCTCGACACCGTGCAGGCCTACATGGGCCACGTGCAGGACAATGCGGCGGAAAGCGTCGCGCGTGTCGTCGCCACCCTCGCGGACACCGAATTCTCCTATGAACTCGACCAGGGCAGCACCATCCGGGTCAAGCTGACCGTGGACCGGGGCGCCCGCGAGGTGACGGTCGACTTCACTGGAACCTCCCAGCAGCGCGACGACAATTTCAACGCCCCGGAACCGGTGACGCGCGCGGCCGTGCTCTACGTCTTCCGGGTGCTGGTCAGCGCCTCGATCCCGATGAACGCCGGCTGCCTCCGGCCCGTGCGCATCGTCGTGCCGGAGGGCACCATGCTTTCGCCGCGCTATCCGGCCGCCGTGGTGGCCGGCAATGTCGAGGTGAGCCAGGCCGTCACCGATTGCCTCTTCGGCGCCCTCGGCACGATGGCGGCCGCGCAGGGCACCATGAACAATCTCACCTTCGGGGACGCCGACCACCAATATTACGAGACGCTCTGCTCGGGAGCGCCGGCCGGCCCGGGCTTCGATGGCGCCGATGCGGTCCATACCCACATGACCAACTCCCGCCTGACGGATCCGGAAATCCTCGAACTGCGCTATCCCGTTGTCCTGGAGGACTTCCACATCCGCGCCGGCTCGGGCGGCAAGGGGCGGTGGCACGCCGGGGACGGCACGTCGCGGACCATCCGGTTCCTTCGCGCCATGGACTGCGCCATCCTGTCGGGCCACCGCAGGGTACGGCCGTTCGGGCTCGCGGGCGGCGAACCGGGCGAACTCGGGCGCAACCTCGTGCGGCGCCGCGACGGCTCCGAAGAGGTGCTGCCCGGCTGCTGCCAGTTGCGGCTCGACGCCGGCGACGCCGTCGTGATCGTGACGCCGACCGGCGGCGGCTACGGCCCGGCCCGCGAGCGGGACCGATCACTATGACGGCGAGGCGGGTGGTCGTCAGCGGCTTCGAACCCTTCGGGCGGGCGAGCGAGAACCCCACGCTCGACGTTCTGCACCGGCTTGAGGCGAGGCGGGATTTCCCGGGGGAGCTCAGAACCGTTCGCCTGCCGGTCGAGGCCCATCGTGTCGGCGCCATGGCCAGCCGGATCCTCGACGAGACCGCGCCCGCTCTCTGGATCGGTCTCGGGCTCGCGATGGGATCTTCGGTCATCGCGCTCGAGCGGATCGCCGCCAACGTGCTCGATTTCTCGATGCCCGACAATGCCGGCGCCCGGCCCCGAGGGGAGCCGGTCTTCGCCGATGGTCCGGCCGCCTACCTGGCGACGGTGCCGGTCCGCACGATCGTCGCGGAGCTGCGCCGGCGCGGCATTCCGGCCAAGATCTCGAACTCGGCGTCCACT
>CAXSEU010000098.1:4692-10226 GCA_964236485.1 uncultured Lichenihabitans sp.
GGTAAAGGCTTTGCCGACCCGCGCCGGCTTCATCCACGTGCCGGCGCACCCGGCTCTGGCGGCGCGGCAGGATCGCGCCGGGCCGGACATGCCGTCGATGGACATCGATCTCATGACCGAAGCCGTGTTGGCCGCGGTCCGGCTATGCGTGGGCGCCGCCGAGTCATGACCGCCCGATCACGTCGTCGATGATGCCGAGGAACCCCGGCGTGGTCCAGGCCGAGCGGCCGATGAACAGCCCGTCGACGTGGGGTTTTGACGCCAGCGCCCGGCAGTTTGCCGGGTTGACGCTGCCGCCGTAGAGGACGTCGAGCTCGCGTCCAGCGAGGCAGTCGGCGATCGTCGCCTTGATCATCCGGTGCTGTTCGTCGGCGAAATCGGGGTCAGCCGGCGTGCCGCCTTCGCCGATCGACCAGACGGGTTCATAGGCGAAGAGGATTTGCCCCGGCGGGGCGTCGGCGACGCCCGAGAGGGCGGCCCTCACCTGGCCCTCCAGGATTTCGGCGGTTCGCCCGGCGTCGTAGTCCGCCCGCGTGTCGCCGATGCACACAAGGGGGATGAGGCCGTGCCGCAGCGCCGCCGCCGTCTTCAGTCCCACCGCCACGTCCGTCTCGCCGAAGAAGGTCCGCCGCTCGCTGTGGCCGAGTTCCACCAGCGTCACGCCGCACTCCTTGATCATGGGGGCCGACACCTCGCCGGTCCACGGGCCCTTGTCGGCCCAGTGCATGTTCTGCGCTCCGACGGCTACACCCGAGTCCCGGAGGATCTCCGCCACCTCGGCGATGGCCGTGAAGGACGGGATGACGAAGAGGCGTGCCTGGCCGGCGCGTGAGGGCGCCTCGGCCGACAGCACCCGGGCAAGATCGCGCGCCTCCGCACGCGTCTTCGTCATTTTCCAGCTCGACCCGATCCACGGCTTCTTCCGCGCCATCGCGATGGACCTCCCCGTCCCCTTTCAAGCGGTGCGGGTCGCCCGATCGGGTCGCCCGGTGTCGACGAAAGGCCGCCAATGATCGACCGACTCGCGCAGCGCGCCGACGACGGCGCGATCCGTCGGCTCGCGCTCACGGAAGGATACTTCGAGGCAGAGCTCGTTGTTCAGGCTGCCGCTTTCCTCGAGCGCTTCGATCACCTCGGCCGGCACCACCCGGCCGTCACGGTTGTAGTCTTCCGTGAACGGCCAGTGGCCGCCCTTGTTCCTGGAACTCTGCTTGATGTGGATGATCGGTGACCGGGTGGCGAATTTGCGCACCCAGGCATAGGGATCGATGTCGGCGGGATCGGGCGAAGAGACATCGCCGTGGTCGATGTCGACCATCGGCAGGAGCGGCAGCGGCAGGCCGGCGGTATCGATCCGGTCCTGCAGGCGCTGGCATTCGGCCAGCGTGTGGCCGAGTTCCCGCCCGACCGACATCGGCTCCCAGAACAGGAACGTGAGGCCCAGGGCCCTGGCATGTTCCCCGAGCTGCCGCCAGCAATCGAGGATATGCAGGGTGCGGGCTTCGCGGCGATCCCTGTCGTCGTAGTCGCGGAAGGTGAGGATCGCAAACTGGGTGCCGATCGCCGGGCAGCCGAGGTCGGCCGAGACCTCCGCCAGCCGTTTGAACCAGTCTACCGAGGCCGCACGCGCCTCCGGCTCCGGGTGACCGAAATGGTTGAGGCGGCCCGAGGGCCCGGTCATCATCGAGGTGACCTTGACCCCCTCCGCCTCGGCGGCACGGCTCATCTCCACGATCAGCTTGCGCCGCAACGCGGCGGGCCAGAGCGGGTCGGTGAATTCGTGCGTGAGCTGGATATATCCGAGCCCCACCTCCCCGGCGATGGTCCGGACGAGCTCCGCCGGCTCGGCATAGCGGTTGACGAACGGATTGGTATTGACGGACAGGCGCGGCTTCATGCTGTGACCCTTGCTTAGCCGCGTTGGCGCGACTCGTCCTATGAGGCAATATGGCGCCCGTGCTGGTTCAGGTTCAACGGGATCAATCGAAGAGAGCGACGCCCGCGACCCGGCCGCCGCGGCAAGACGCCGGTCACCCTCTCCGGGTCCTTCTCATTCCGGAGCCGAGGCCTTATTGCGCATCCAGGCAAACCTCAGCGCGCGATCACCCATGTCCGGAGAAACGCGTGGCGCGACACCCCGGCGTCCTCGTGGCGGCCAGCCGATGACGCTCGCCACCTTCAACATCAACAACGTCAATCGCCGGCTCGGCAACCTGCTGGCCTGGCTCGACCATGCCAGGCCCGACATCGTCTGCCTGCAGGAACTCAAGGCCGCCGACGCCGAATTTCCCCGCGCCGCGGTGGAGGATGCCGGCTACGGCGCCGTATGGCGCGGGCAGAGGACGTGGAACGGCGTCGCCATTCTGGCGCGCGGCGCCGAGCCGATCCTCACCCGCGCCGCCTTGCCGGGCGATCCCGACGACGAGCAGAGCCGCTACATCGAGGCGGCGGTCGGCGGCGTGCTGGTGGCTTGCCTCTACCTGCCGAATGGCAACCCCCGACCCGGTCCCAAGTTCGACTACAAGCTCGCTTGGTTCGAGCGCCTGATCGCCCATGCGGCCGGTCTTTGGGCGGCCGGCGTTCCCGCCGTCCTGGCCGGCGACTTCAACGTCGTGCCGACGCCCTTCGACATCTACCCGACGAGGTCGTGGGACGAGGACGCGCTGCTCCGCCCCGAAAGCCGCGCGGCGTTCCGGCGGCTGCTCGACCAGGGGTGGACGGATGCGGTCCGGACCAAACACCCGGACCAGCCGATGTACACCTTCTGGGATTACAAGCGCGGCCGATGGGGCCGCGACGCGGGCCTGCGGCTCGACCACCTCCTGCTCAGCCGCGACCTCGCGGGCCGCCTCGTGGATGCGGGCGTCGATCGCGACGTCCGGGGCCGGGAGGGAGCCAGCGATCACGCTCCGGCGTGGGTCAGGTTGACGCGTCCGCTCGGCAATCGGCGTTGACGCGAGATGGCGCGGTGCTTGCAATCGGGGGACGACGCTGGTTGAAGCAATCCGGACCCCCCTCTCGAAGCGATCGGAAGCACGCGGACATTGGACCTGAATACGATCGTCGAGGTCATCGAACGGCCGACCCGGGGCATGCTCGCCGAGCGTCGCAACGGCGACGCCTGGCTCGGCGGAGGCACCTGGCTCTACTCCGAACCTCAGCCGGAGCTGCGGCGGCTGTTCGATCTCACAGGCTTCGGCTGGCCGGCCCTCCTGATGGATCCCGATGGCCTCGTCATCGCGGCGACCTGCCGCATGGCCGAACTCGAACGCTGGACGCCGCCTCCGGCCTGGTCTGCCGCGGCGCTTCTCATCCCGCTCTGCTGCCGTGCGCTGCTCGGCTCCTTCAAGGTCTGGAACGGGGCCACGGTCGGCGGCAACCTCTGCCTGGCGCTTCCGGCGGGGCCCATGACGGCTCTCGCGGTCGCGTTCGAGGGAGAATGCGAGATCTGGGGCGCCGTGACGGACCGCCGCCTGGCGGCCGCCGATTTCGTCCTCGGCAACGGGCGCAACGCCCTCGAACCGGGCGAAATCCTGCGGGCCATCCACCTGCCGGCCGAGAGGCCCGGCACCCGCGCCGCCTTCCGGCAGATGTCGCTGACGCCGCTCGGCCGCTCGGCCGCGCTGCTGATCGGCATCCTGTCGCCGGATGGCGCCTTCGCGCTCACCATCACGGCCGCGACCGTGCGGCCGCTGCGCCTCGCCTTCCCGGCGCCGCCCTCGCGGGCCGAGTTGGAGGCGCGGATCGACGCCGCGGCCTCCTGTCTGTGGTTCGACGACGTGCACGGCCGCCCCGCGTGGCGGCGCCACGTGACACTCCATCTCGCGGGCGCCATCTTGAGCGAACTCGGCGGCGAGGTCTGGGAGTGACTTTCCTCGTCAACGGCCACGCTCACATCGAGGAGCCCCGACCGGGGCAGTGCCTGCGCACCTTCCTGCGGGGACTCGGCTGGGTCGGCACCAAGAAAGGCTGCGACGCCGGCGACTGCGGCGCCTGCACGGTGCTGGTCGACGGCGAGCCGGTGCATAGCTGCATCGTGCCGGCGCACCGGGCGCGGGGCCGCGCGGTGACCACCATCGAGGGGCTCGGATCGCCTGACGGACTTCACCCGATGCAGCGCGCCTTCCTCGATGCCGGCGGCTTCCAGTGCGGCTTCTGCACGGCCGGCATGGTGATCACGGCCGCGAGCCTCGACCAAGCGCAGCGGCGCGACCTCGCGGCGGCCCTGAAAGGCAATCTCTGCCGCTGCACGGGGTATCGCAGCATCGAGGATGCCATCGCGGGCCGCATCCATGCCGACGCGGGCCGCAACCTCGCCCCGCCGGCGGGGCCCGGGGTCGTGACCGGCCGCGCCCGGTTCACCTTCGACGACCTGCCGGACGGCCTGCTCCACATCAAGCTCCTGCGCTCGCCCCACGCCCATGCGCGCCTTCGCGCCATCGATGCGCGGGAGGCGCTCGCGCTGCCCGGCGTGCACGCGGTCCTGACCCACGAGGACGCGCCGAAAATCCTGTTCTCGACGGCGCGGCACGAGATCGACGCCGATGATCCCTTCGACACCCGGATCCTCGACGACGTCGTGAGGTTCCGGGGCCAGCGCGTCGCCGCCGTCGTGGCCGACACCGAAGCCGTCGCCGAGGAAGGCTGCCGGCGCATCGCCGTCGATTACGAGGTGCTGCCCGCCGTGTTCGATCCCGAGGCGGCGATGCGGCCCGGCGCGCCTTGTCTCCACGCCGACAAGGCCCCCGCCGACGGGATCCTCGATCCCGATCGCAACATCGTGTCGGAGGTGCGCTCCGGACGGGGCGACCCCGAGGCCGGGTTCGCGGCAGCCGATGCCGTCCACGAGGCGACCTACGAGGTGCAGCGCATCCAGCATGCGAGCCTCGAGACGCACGGGTCCGCCGCCTGGCTCGACCCCGAGGGCTGCCTCCACGTTCGATCGAGCACGCAGGTTCCCTTCCTGACGCGCCGTGCGCTCTGCCGCCTGTTCGATCTTCCGCCCGAACGGGTGCGGGTGGTCTGCGGCCGTGTGGGCGGGGGTTTCGGCGGCAAGCAGGAGATGCTGACCGAAGACGTCGCGGCCCTGGCGGCGCTCCGCACCGGACGGCCCGTGAAGCTCGAGTTCACCCGCGAGGAACAGTTCATCGGGGCGACGAGCCGCCACCCCATGCGGGTCGCCATCAAGCTCGGAGCGACACGGGAGGGCAGGCTCACGGCCGCGGCGCTGCGGGTCGTCTCCAATACCGGCGCCTACGGCAACCACGCGGTCGGCGTGCTGCACCACGGCTGCGGCGAATCGATCGGCGTCTACAGCATCCCCAACCGCAGGACCGAAGGCTACGCGGTCTATACCAACACGCTGCCGGCGGGGGCCTTTAGGGGCTATGGCCTCAGCCAAGTCACCTTCGCGGTCGAGTCCGCGATGGACGAACTCGCCCGGATGTTGAACCTCGATCCCTTCGCGTTCCGCCGATTGAACGCGGTTCGGCCCGAAGACCCCCGCGACCCGGCGGAGCACGGCGACGTGGAAT
>CAXSEU010000099.1:0-4780 GCA_964236485.1 uncultured Lichenihabitans sp.
CAGTTGGTTAGAGCGCCGGCCTGTCACGCCGGAGGTCGCGGGTTCGAGTCCCGTCTCTCTCGCCATTCTTGCCAAAGATCATCGCAGCCGGTCAGCCTGCTACTCTTGAGACGCGGGTTCATCGACACCGTTGCATCCCCTAACTTAGCCTGCCGTTCCGCACCCGCGGGGTGAGCGCCTGCGACGTGGTTTGAACTTGCGTGCCGCACTGCGGTACACTAATTCTCCGGAAGCCGATGGAGGCCCGCCGGGTCTCCCTTCGAGCCGAGAACGCGGGCCGATATCCTGCCCTCGGAGACGAGTATGCCTGGGCTCCTTGGTCAGTATCTCCCGCTGGTAATTTTCATCGGCGTGGCGACCGTCATCGCCGGCGCTCTGCTGCTTGCGCCCTTTGTCGTGGCCTATCAGTCGCCGGATCCTGAGAAGCTTTCTGCCTACGAATGCGGCTTCAATGCCTTCGACGACGCGCGCATGAAGTTCGACATCCGGTTCTATCTCGTGGCATTGCTCTTCATCATCTTCGACCTTGAAGTCGCGTTCCTCTTCCCCTGGGCGGTCGCCTTCCACGACGTGGGTCTGTTCGGTTTCTGGTCGATGATGAGTTTCCTTGCCATCCTGACGATCGGCTTCGTCTACGAGTGGAAGAAGGGAGCTCTGGAATGGGACTGATCGCCGATCCCGCGACGCCCGCGCTTCCCGGACCGCCGCCGAGCGGGGCCGTCGTCGCACCTCGTGGCCGGGGGCTCGTGGATCCCCGCACCGGGCGCCCCTTCCTCGAGAACGATGGGTTCTACACGGACCTGAACGGCCAGTTGGCCGACAAGGGGTTCCTGGTCACTGCGACGGACGACCTCATCAACTGGGCCCGCACCGGGTCGCTGATGTGGATGACCTTCGGGCTGGCCTGCTGCGCCGTCGAGATGATGCAATTTTCGATGCCGCGCTACGATTCCGAGAGATTCGGCTTTGCGCCGCGAGCCAGCCCGCGGCAATCGGACGTCATGATCGTCGCCGGGACGTTGACCAACAAGATGGCGCCTGCGTTGCGCAAGGTCTACGACCAGATGCCGGAGCCGCGATATGTCATCTCCATGGGCTCCTGCGCCAACGGCGGAGGCTACTATCATTACTCCTACTCGGTGGTTCGCGGCTGCGACCGGATCGTGCCGGTGGACATCTACGTCCCCGGCTGTCCGCCGACCGCCGAAGCTCTTCTCTATGGAGTCCTGATGCTGCAGAGGAAGATCAGGCGCACGGGGACGATCGAGAGATGACGTGCCATCTGCGGGGCATTGGACGATGAGCGGCACGCCTGCGCCATCCCAAGGGGAGCTGGGAGCGTTCATCGTCCAGGCGTTCAAGGGCGGGGAGGTGACCGCACAGGTCAGTTTCGACGAGCTTTCCATCGAGGTTGCGCCACCCCTCTACATCGATCTCATGCACTTCTTGCGCGACGATCCGAGCTGTCGCTTCGTGTGCTTCCTCGACCTTTGCGGCGTCGACTATCCGTCGCGTCCGCAGCGCTTCGACGTGGTCATCCATCTGCTTTCGCCCAGCCATAACCGGCGGATCAGGGTCAAGGTGCGAACCGACGAGGACACGGCGGTAGCGTCGCTGGTGCCCGTGTTCCCCGGTGCCAATTGGTTCGAGCGCGAGGCTTACGACCTCTTCGGGATCCTGTTCGCGGGTCATCCGGACCTTCGGAGGATCCTGACGGACTATGGCTTCGAGGGGCATCCGCTGCGCAAGGACTTCCCCATGAGCGGCTTCGTCGAGGTGTGGTGGAACGACCTCGAGAAGCGGGTGGTCAACCAGCCCGTGAAGCTGACTCAGGATTATCGCGACTGGGACTTCCTTTCGCCTTGGGAAGCCATGGACGGGGCCGCCCTTCCGGGTGACGAGAAGGCCAAGGCGCAGTGAACGATCAGGGCACCCGCAATTTCACGATCAACTTCGGCCCTCAGCATCCTGCTGCCCATGGCGTCTTGCGGCTCGTGCTCGAACTCGACGGCGAGATCGTGGAGCGGGTGGACCCCCACATAGGGCTCCTGCATCGCGGCACCGAGAAACTGATGGAGGCGCGCACCTACGCACAGAACATTCCCTACTTCGACCGGCTCGACTATGTCGCCCCGATGAACCAGGAGCATGCCTTCTGTCTCGCGATCGAGCGGTTGCTTCGGCTGGAAGTCCCGCGCCGTGCGCAACTGATCCGTGTGCTTTTCTGCGAGATCGGGCGCGTTCTTTCGCATCTGCTGGGCACGACCACCCAGGCCCTGGACGTCGGCGCGTTGACGCCGCCGCTTTGGGGATTCGAAGAGCGCGAAAAGCTGATGAGCTTCTACGAGCGCGCCTCGGGGGCTCGTCTCCACGCCAATTACTTTCGTCCTGGCGGTGTCCATCAGGATCTTCCGAGGAGCCTTGTCGAGGACATCGGCGCCTTCTGCAACCCTTTCCTCCGCGTCGTCGATGACCTCGAGGCGCTGTTCATCGACAACCGTATCTTCAAGCAGCGCAACGTCGACATCGGCGTGGTGACGCTCGATGAATGCTGGGCCTGGGGATTTTCCGGCGTGATGGTCCGAGGCTCGGGGGCGGCTTGGGACCTGCGCAAGAGTCAGCCCTATGAATGCTACGAGGAGATGGACTTCGACATTCCGGTCGGGCGGAACGGCGACAACTACGACCGGCAGGTCATCCGCATGGAGGAGATGCGACAGTCGGTCTTCATCATGCAGCAATGCGTCAGGAAGCTGTTGGAGCCGGACGGGCAGGGTCCGATCCACGCGCGGGAAGGCAAGCTCGTGCCTCCGCCGCGCGCCGAGATGAAGCGCTCGATGGAGGCATTGATCCACCATTTCAAGCTGTTCACGGAAGGCTTTCACGTTCCGGCTGGCGAGATCTACGCCGCCGTGGAGGCGCCCAAGGGCGAGTTCGGCGTCTACCTCGTGGCGGACGGCACCGACAAGCCTTATCGGTGCAAGATCCGGGCACCGGGATTCGCCCATCTGCAGGCCATGGATTTCATGTGCCGGGAACATATGCTGGCCGATGTGTCTGCCATTCTGGGATCGATCGACATCGTGTTCGGGGAAGTCGACAGGTGAGGATTTCGTTCGTGGCCGCGGCGTTGGTTTGGGCCGCGGCCGGCCCGGCGAGTGCGGAGGCGATCTCACCCGTGGCTCAGCACCTGCGCGAGGGGTACGAGGTCAAGGCCGCCTTCTACGACAACAACGGCGGCGCCTATCTCGTTCTGCAACGGGGTACCTCCGCCTTCCTGTGCCACTCCAGCCCCAACCAAAGCTGCGAAAAACTGAATTGACAGGACGTTCATGGCCGTTCGCCGATTAGCTGAGCTCCAGCCGGACCATTTCGACTTCACGCCCGAAAACCGCGAATGGGTCGATCGGCAGGTCAAGAAATACCCGCCGGGGCGGCAGGCTTCGGCCGTCATGCCTCTACTGCGACGCGCGCAGGTGCAGCACGGGGGATGGCTGCCGAAACCCGCCATCGAGAAGGTGGCCGAGATCCTCGGCATGCCGGACATCAGGGTACTGGAGGTCGCGACATTCTACACGATGTATAACCTCGCGCCGGTGGGGAAGTATTTCGTTCAGTTCTGCGGCACGACCCCCTGCGTGCTGCGGGGCGCGGACGGCATCAGGGCCGTGCTCGAACAGCGTATCGGTGCGCAGAACCATGTCACCGCGGATGGGAACTTCGCCTGGCTGGAGGTCGAGTGTCTGGGTGCGTGCTGCAACGCCCCCATGGTACAGATCAACGACGACTATTACGAGGATCTGACGCCCGAGAACTTCGCCAAGCTGCTCGACGATCTCGCGGCTGGCCGGCCCGTGACGGCCGGGTCGCAGACAGGCCGGCATGCGTCGGAGCCCGAGGGCGGGTTGACCACGCTCACCAGTTTCTACGGCGTCGACGGCAAGCGGGACAGCTTCAAGACCACGCTCGTGCCTGACGACGCGCATGTGCATAACGCGGCCAATGACGATCCCGCCTTCGACGCTGCCCTCGAGGCCCACGAGGCAAGCCACGACGAGGCGCCCGTGAACGCCGGGGCTCCGGCGGAAGTCCCGACCATCTCGTCGCACGAAGACCACAAGGGGGAGCCCTCGCACACCTATGCTCGCCAGGACGGATCGGTTGCCGGAACGGGGACCAGGACGGACGTCCCGGTGGGGACCGAACAGACCGAATCTTCGGCTGTTCACAAATCGACGCCGGAGGGCGCGCGCGACCGTCAGGGCCAGTCTCCCGCGGCCCCCGGCAAATCCGACCCGGCCTGAGGAAAAGCGCGATGCTCGACGACAAGGACCGCATCTTCCTCAACCTCTATGGCCTCGGCGACTGGCGGCTGGAAGGCGCGCGCAAACGTGGCGCCTGGGACGGCACAAAGAGTCTGCTCGAAAAGGGCAAGGACTGGATCATCAACGAGATGAAAGCCTCCGGCTTGCGGGGACGCGGCGGGGCGGGTTTTCCGACCGGTCTCAAATGGTCCTTCATGCCGAAGCCCGATCCGGCGCGGCCGGCCTACCTCGTGGTCAATGCCGACGAGTCGGAGCCCGGAACCTGCAAGGATCGCGAGATCATGCGCAACGATCCTCATCTGCTGGTCGAGGGCTGCCTGATCGCCTCTTTCTCGATGCACGCCAAGGCCTGCTACATCTATATTCGCGGCGAGTATGTCCTGGAAGCGGATCGGCTCGATGCCGCGATCGAGGACATGGCCCGCGGCCGGCACGCCCCGTTCGGGCGCGGCTGG
>CAXSEU010000099.1:4790-10184 GCA_964236485.1 uncultured Lichenihabitans sp.
CGCGATCGACGAAGCCTATGAGGCGGGTCTCGTCGGCCCCGACAACATCCACGGCTATCCGTTCGATATCTACCTGCACCGCGGTGCGGGCGCGTATATCTGCGGCGAGGAGACCGCGCTGCTGGAATCGCTCGAAGGCAAGAAGGGGATGCCGCGGTTGAAGCCGCCATTTCCGGCCAACATGGGGCTTTACGGTTTTCCGACCACGGTCAACAATGTCGAGTCGATCGCCGTGGCGCCCACGATCCTTCGTCGGGGCGCCGCCTGGTTCGCGAGCTTCGGCGCGAAGAACAACGCGGGCACGAAGCTGTTCTGCGTGTCGGGCCACGTCAACACGCCTTGCAACGTGGAAGAGGCCATGTCGATCCCGTTCCGGGAACTGATCGACCGGCATTGCGGAGGCATCCGGGGCGGGTGGGACAACCTCTTGGCGGTCATCCCTGGCGGCTCTTCCGTCCCGTGCGTACCGGCGCACGAGATCGCCGACGCGCCGATGGACTTCGACACGCTGCGCAACCTCAAGTCGGGTCTCGGGACGGCGGCGGTCATCGTCATGGACAAGTCCACCGACATCGTGCGAGCCATCGCGCGGATCAGCTACTTCTATAAGCACGAGAGTTGCGGACAGTGCACACCCTGCCGCGAGGGTACGGGCTGGATGTGGCGGGTCATGAATCGCATGGCCGAAGGCCGTGCGCAGAAGCGCGAGATCGACGCCCTGCTGGAGGTGACGACGCAGATCGAGGGCCATACGATCTGCGCGCTCGGGGACGCGGCCGCCTGGCCGATCCAGGGTCTCATCCGCCACTTCCGGCCGGAGATCGAGCGCCGCATCGACAGCTACATGGCGAACCCGCATCCTGAACCCATCCGGATCGCAGCGGAGTGATGTGGATGGCCGAGGAACCGGACAACATCATGCTGGTCTATCTGCGGCGCATCGACGTCAAGGTCGATCGGATCGCGGACGACCTGCGGGATCTGAAGGTCCCAATGACTGCGGTCGAAGAAGGTCTCGCGGGCGTGAACCGACGGATCGACCGTGTCGAGAGCCGTCTGGATCGGATTGAGCGCCGCCTCGACCTCGTCGACGCGCCGCATTGAGGAACTTGCGATGACGAAACTCATCGTCGACGGCACGGAAGTCGACGTTCCGGCAGACTTCACGCTGCTGCAGGCTTGCGAGGCGGCCGGCGCCGAGATCCCGCGGTTCTGCTTCCACGAGCGGTTGTCGATCGCCGGGAACTGCCGCATGTGCCTCGTCGAACTGAAGGGTTCGCCGAAGCCGGTCGCCTCCTGCGCCTGGGGGGTGAAGGATTGCCGGCCTGGTCCGAACGGCGAAGCGCCGCAGGTGCTGACCAAGTCCGACATGGTGCGCAAGGCGCGCCATGGCGTCATGGAATTCCTGCTGATCAATCACCCCCTGGATTGCCCGATCTGCGACCAGGGCGGGGAATGCGACCTGCAGGACCAGGCGATGGCCTTCGGGGTAGCGGGCTCGCGCTTCCACGAGAACAAGCGCGCCGTGGAGGACAAGTATATCGGGCCCCTGGTCCGCACCTCGATGAACCGCTGCATTCATTGTACGCGTTGCGTCAGGTTCACGGCCGAGGTCGCCGGCACCGGCGACATGGGCTCCATCGGCCGCGGCGAGGACATGGAGATCACCACCTACCTCGAGAGCGCACTTGGCTCAGAGCTGCAGGCGAACATCGCCGACCTCTGTCCGGTCGGCGCGCTGCTCCAAAAACCCTATCCGTTCAAGGCGCGGCCGTGGGAGATGACCAAGACCGAGGCGATCGACGTCATGGACGCGCTAGGCTCGAACATCCGGGTCGATTCGCGCGGCCGCGAGGTCTTGCGCATCCTGCCTCGCGTCAACGACGACGTGAACGAGGAGTGGATTTCCGACAAGACCCGCCATGTGGCCGACGGGCTCAAGGCGCAGCGACTCGATCGACCCTATCTGCGCCGGGGCGGGCGGCTCGTGGCGGCCAGTTGGGCCGAAGCGTTCGGCGCCATTGCGACACGCGTGAAGGCAGCGGCCCCGAACCGCGTCGGCGTCATCGTGGGCGACCTCGCCAGCGTCGAGGACATGTTCGCCTTGAAACTCCTAGCTGAGAAGATCGGCACCCCCAGCGTCGACTGCCGCCAGGACGGCTCGAAGCTCCACCCGAAACATGGCCGCGCGTCCTACATCTTCAATGCCACGATCGCGGGCATCGAGGCGGCCACGTCCTTGCTGATCGTCGGGTCGAACCCGCGCAAGGAAAGCCCCGTCCTCAACGCCCGCATCCGCAAACGCTGGCTCGCGGGCAATTTCCCGATCGAGCTCATCGGCGAGCACGTCGACCTCACCTACGATTACCAATATCTTGGCGCCGGCCCGGAAACGCTGTCCGATTACGCCGGCCGTGCGCAAGCGCGCGGCGAGCGTCCGATGGTGATCCTGGGGCAGGGCGCTCTGTACCGCGACGACGGCCTTGCGACCGCGGCGCTCGCGGCGAAAACTGCTCTGTCGCTGGGAGGGGGCACGGAAGGGTGGAACGGCTTCTCGGTTCTGCACACGGCAGCCTCCCGGGTGGGCGGGCTCGACCTCGGCTTCGTACCGGGCGAGGGTGGTCTCGACGCACGGGCCATGGCGGAGAGCGGCGCGCTCGACGTCCTGTTTTTGCTCGGTGCCGACGAGATCGACATCGCGCCCGGTGCTTTCGTGATCTACCAAGGCTCGCATGGGGACCGTGGCGCGCACCGGGCCGATGTCATCCTGCCGGCCGCTGTCTACACGGAAAAGCCCGGGCTCTATATCAACACCGAGGGGCGTGTCCAGCAATCCGACCGTGCGGCTTTCCCGCCCGGGGACGCACGCGAGGACTGGGCCATTCTGCGGGCGCTGTCGGAAGTCCTCGGCGCCAAGCTGCCGTTCGACAGTTTCTCAGCCTTGCGGACCATGCTCCGACAAGCCTATCCGCTCTTCGCCGAGGTCGACCGCATCCCGGCGGTTGCGCCGGCCGGACTCGAGAGCTTGCTCAAGGGCGGGGGCGGCCTATCCAAGGCTCCCTTCGTGTCCGCCGTTCAGGATTTCTACCTGACCAACCCGATCTGCCGCGCTTCGGCCGTCATGACGGAATGTTCCCAGCTCGCCATCGGCCGCCAGCTCAAGGCCGCGGAATAAGCCATGACCGATGGATCCGTCCTGTCCCTGCTGCTCAAGCTCGTCGAGAGCCTCGCTTTCGTCGTCGTGCTGCTGATCTACGTCGCCTACATCCTCTATGCGGATCGCAAGATCTGGGCGGCTGTCCAATTGCGCCGCGGTCCCAACGTGGTCGGGCCCTGGGGTCTGCTGCAAAGCTTCGCAGATCTCCTGAAATTCGTCTTCAAGGAACCCATCATCCCGTCCGGCGCCAACAAGGGCGTATTCCTGCTGGCACCGCTAGTGACGGGCGTGCTGTCCATCTCGGCTTTCGCGGTCATCCCGCTGGACTGGGGTTGGACCGTCTCGAACCTCAACGTCGGCGTTCTCTACCTCTTCGCCATCTCGTCGCTCAGCGTCTACGGCGTCATCATGGCCGGCTGGGCGTCCAATTCGAAATACCCGTTCCTGGCGGCCCTGCGATCCGCCGCACAGATGGTCTCCTACGAGGTCTCGATCGGCTTCGTGCTGGTGACGGTGCTGCTCTGCGCCGGCTCGCTGAACCTGACCGAGATCGTCATGGCGCAGAACACGCCCTTCGGCTTGCTTGGCTGGTACTGGCTGCCGCTGCTGCCGATGTTCGTGATCTTCTTCATTTCGGCCTTGGCGGAAACCAACCGCTCGCCGTTCGATCTCGTCGAAGCCGAGTCGGAACTCGTCGCGGGCTTTATGGTCGAGTATTCGGCGACCCCTTACGTGCTCTTCATGCTCGGCGAATACGTGGCGATCGTATCCATGTGCGCCGTCATGTCCATCCTGTTCCTGGGCGGCTGGCTCTCGCCCATTCCGTTCGCGCCCTTCACCTGGGTGCCCGGCGTCATCTGGTTCGTGCTGAAGACATCGCTGATGTTCTTCATGGTCGCCATGGTCAAGGCCTTCGTGCCCCGCTATCGCTACGATCAATTGATGCGGCTCGGCTGGAAGGTGTTCCTGCCGATCTCGCTCGCTTTCGTCGTCATCGTGGCGGGGGTTCTGCAGGTCACCGGCTGGGGCGGCATGCACCATTGATCCCGCCCGTTCCCAATACGTCGCGGAGCCGGGCCGCTCCCGCGCGAATCGCCGCTCCCAAGGTGCCATCATGTCCATGAGGCTCGATCAGGCCGCGAAGCAGCTCTTTCTTACGGAGTTCGTCGCTGCGTTCTTTCTATCGATGCGCTACTTCTTCAAGCCGAAGGCCACGCTGAACTATCCGCACGAGAAGAATCCCAAAAGTCCGCGTTTTCGTGGCGAGCATGCCTTGCGTCGCTATCCCAATGGCGAGGAGAGGTGCATCGCCTGCAAGCTCTGCGAAGCCATCTGCCCGGCGCAGGCCATCACCATCGAGGCGGGGCCGCGCCGCAATGACGGCACTCGCCGGACCACGCGCTATGACATCGACATGGTGAAATGCATCTACTGCGGCCTGTGCCAGGAGGCCTGCCCGGTCGACGCCATCGTCGAGGGTCCGAACGACGAGTTCGCGGTGGAGACGCGCGAGGAACTCCTCTATGACAAGAACAAGCTTCTCGATAACGGCGACCGGTGGGAACGTGAGATCGCGCGCAATCTCGCGGCGGACGCGCCGTATCGCTGACGCGAAATAACGCGGCCCGCGAGGTCAGCGCCATGTTCGGCTGGAAACCGGGGTGCGGGCCGGACACGGTTTGGCCGACAATGCAGGGCGAGCGAAGGCATCGGTGGACGGTTGGGAAGCGGCCGTCTCGCAGCCGATCCCGCTCTGGGGATTTGTAAGCATGGGCGCGAGCGTCTTTCTTTTCTATGTCTTTTCCTTCATCGCCATCGCCTCGGCCTTCATGGTCATAGCGGCCCGCAATCCGGTTCACTCGGTCCTGTTCCTGATCCTGTCCTTCGTCAACGCGGCGGGATTGTTCATGCTGCTCGGCGCCGAGTTCCTGGCCATGATCCTCATCGTCGTCTACGTGGGGGCCGTAGCGGTCCTCTTCCTCTTCGTCGTCATGATGTTGGACGTGGATTTCGCGGTGCTCAAGCAAGGCTTTCTGCAATATCTGCCGCTCGGGGCGCTGGTCGGCGCCATCGTGCTGATGGAACTCGTGCTCGTCGTCGGCGGCTGGACGCTGGGCGCCGCGCAGAACACGAGCGCCGCCGCCGCCATGACGCCGGGCGTCTCCAATACCGTCGCGCTGGGGCGGATCCTCTATACCCAATACCTCTACTTCTTCCAGGCCGCGGGTGACGTCGCG
>CAXSEU010000100.1:0-10133 GCA_964236485.1 uncultured Lichenihabitans sp.
ATGGCCGATCTCTCTTGCGACTTCCTCGGCATCAGATCGCCGAGTCCCTTCTGGCTTGCGTCGGCGCCGCCGACGGACCGCAAGACCAACGTGCTGCGGGCCTTGAAAGCCGGCTGGGGTGGAATCGTCTGGAAGACCTTGGGCGAGGAAGGGCCGCCCGTCGTCAACGTCTCGGGGCCCCGTTACGGCGCCATCCACGGACCGGACCGTCGGCTGATCGGCTTCAACAACATCGAGCTGATCACCGATCGTCCGCTCGAGATCAACCTGCGCGAGATCGCCGAGGTCAAGAAGCTCTATCCCGACCGGGCGATCGTGGCGTCGATCATGGTGCCCTGCGACGAGGAAAGCTGGAAGGCCATCCTGCCGCGCGTCGAGGCCACGGGTTGCGACGGGGTCGAACTCAACTTCGGCTGTCCGCACGGCATGAGCGAGCGCGGCATGGGCTCGGCCGTGGGGCAGGTGCCCGAATATATCGAGATGGTGGCCCGCTGGTGCAAAGCCTATACGCGCCTCCCCGTCATCGTGAAGCTGACGCCGAACATCACCGACGTTCGCCATCCCGCGCGTGCCGCGAAACGCGGCGGGGCTGACGCGGTGTCGCTGATCAACACCATCAATTCGATCGTGGCCGTCGACCTCGACCGCATGGCGCCCTCGCCGCAAGTCGACGGCAAGGGAACCCATGGGGGATTTTGCGGTCCCGCCGTGAAGCCGATCGCTCTCTCGATGGTGTCCGAGATCGCGCGCGATCCCGAGACCCGAGGACTGCCGATCTCCGCCATCGGCGGCATTACGACCTGGCGCGACGCGGCGGAATTCATCGCGCTCGGGGCCGGCACCGTCCAGGTCTGCACGGCCGCCATGACCTACGGCTTCAAGATCGTCGAGGAGATGATCACCGGGCTCGGCGCCTGGATGGACGCCAAAGGCTATCGCACCATCGATGACTTCCGCGGCCTCGCGGTGCCGAACGTGACGGACTGGCAGTACCTCAACCTCAACTACGTGGTCAAAGCGAGGATCGACCAGGACCTCTGCATCAAGTGCGGCCGCTGCCACATCGCCTGCGAGGACACGTCCCACCAGGCCATCTGGCCGATGGTCGACGGAGTGCGGAGGTTCGTGGTCAATGATGCGGAATGTGTCGGCTGCAACCTCTGCGTCGAGATCTGTCCAGTCGAGGATTGCATCACGCTGGTGCCGCAGCACGGCGGCGTCGATCCCCGCACAGGGCTGGAGTATGACCGTCCTTACGCCAGTTGGACGCAGCACCCCAACAACCCGGCGAGCCTGAAGGCGGCGGAGTAACGACCCCCCTCCCGACCCTCTCCGCAAGGAAGAGGCGAGAAAAGGTCGCGATCGAGATCAGGGAGTTCCAAGACCGAATCAGGGGCTTTCCCCTCTGTTGTGGAGAGAGGGATCACATCCCATACATGCGGTTCGCGGTCGGGCTGATGGTGACTTCGTTGATGCAGACGCTTGGCGGCTGGGTGGCGATGAAGAGGATCAAGGCGCCGAGATCGGCGGGTTGGAGCATCCTGGCGCGTTCCGCGGCGCTCGGCGGCGTCGGCCGCCTGTCGAGGATCGGGGTAGCGACCTCGGCCGGCAGGATCGCGGTGGAACGGATGCCGTGCCGGTATTCCTCCATGTTGATGCTCTGGCTCATCGCCACGACCGCATGTTTCGCAGCCGTGTAGGCGGGTCCGCTCACGGGATGGATGAATTTGCCGGCCCACGAGGCCGTGTGGATCAGGACGCCGGCCTTGGCCTCCCGCATGGGCCGCATAGCCGCCGCCGCGCAGTAGAAGGCGGCGGACAAGTTTCCCTGCACCAGGGTGTCGATCGTCTCGGGCGTCAACTGATCCCACCGCCGGTCCACGACATTGAGTCCGGCATTGTTGACGAGGATGTCGAGCCGCCCGAAGCGCGCCATGGCGGCTTCGACCACCGAGGACGCGGTCTCGCCTAGCGTGAGGTCGCCCGGCGCCACCACGGCTTCCCCGCCGGCCGCTTCGATACGGCCTGCCAGCGTCCGGAGGGGTTCGAGGCGCCGCCCGGTCAACACCACAGCGGCGCCGGCTCCCGACAGCGCGAGCGCGGCAGCCTCGCCGATCCCACTGCCGGCCCCGGTGATCCAGGCGATCTGACCCTCGAGCGTCGTCATGACGATGTCCTGATGAAGCGACGTGCCAGGATGGGCGCCGCAATGGAGAGGATCAAGAGGAGGCCAAGGAGGACGTTGATGACGATGCCCGGGACATTCATCAGCGACAGACCGAAGGTTGCGAGGCCGAGTACGAAAACCGACAAGACGACGCCGCCGATCGTCCCGACACCGCCCGAGATCGCCACGCCGCCGAGCACCACCATGGTGATCACGTCGAGTTCCCATCCGAGCGCGATATTGGGGCGCATCACCCCGATCCGCGCGGTCAGCAGAACCGCCGCGAGACCGGCAAGAAGGCCTGAGAGCGTGAACAGCGCGAAGCGCAGCCGGTCGACCCGAATCCCCGAAAAGCGCGCCGCCACCGGGTTGGCTCCGATGGCGAAGAGCTGCCGGCCGGTCGCTGTGCGGTGCAGGGACACCCCGAACGCCGCTGCGAGCAGCAGGAACAGCAGGAACGACAAGGGCATCGGCGGCATGGCGATGAAATAGGTCTGGCCGAGCTCGAGGTAATCGGGCGGGAAGCTCGTCAGGGCCTCGTCGCCCATGGTCACCTGGGCGATGCCGCGAAACAGCGACATGGTGCCGATGGTGATGACGATGGAGGGTACGCGGCTGCGCGTGACGAGCACGCCGTTGAAGGCCCCGCAGAGGAGGCCGGTCGCGAGGCCCGCCACGACGAGCATGGGCATGCCAAACCCGTGTGCCGCCAGGAGGCCGATGACCAGCGAGGACAGCGCCACGATGGCGGCCACGGACAGATCGATCTCGCGCACGAGGATCAACAACGCCATGCCGAGCGCGATCAGGGCCTTTTCGGAGAAATTATAGGTCGTGTCGGCGAGATTGTAGAGATCGAGGAAATAGGGGGAGAGCAGGGCATTCGTGATCACGACAGCGGCCAGGAGGAGCACCAGGATGCTCTCCCACCGCAGCAGGAAATCCACGAGGCGGCGGGGCGGCCTATCGGCGACCTGGTAGCGCCCAGCGGTCGGGGACGCCGGGGGCTCCTGCGGCGGGGTGCGGGTCGCGTCCTTGACGATGCTCATCATCGCGCCTTCGCGGCTTCGCGGCGCGCGTGAGGCAGGATCAGCTTGTCGGGTCGCGCTTCCGCTCGGGCGTTCAGGATCACGGCGATGAGGATCACCGCGCCCGACACCAGCATCTGCCAGAAAGGAGACACCTGCATCACGGGAAGCGCATTGACGATGACGCCGATGAAGAGGGCACCCAGCAGCGTTCCCGGCACGCTGCCGATGCCGCCGCCGATCGAGACGCCGCCGATCACGCAGGCCGCGATCACGGTCAGCTCGTAGCCGGTGGCGATCTCCACGTAAGCCACCCCGTAGCGCGCCACCCAAAGGAAGCCGCAGAGCCCGGCAACCGCGCCCGAGATCGCATAGGCGATCAGTTGCTGCCGTCCGAGATCGACGCCGCAGTAGCGCGCCGCGACCGGGTTGCAGCCGACCGCGTAGAGGCCGCGGCCGGGGCGTGTCATGGCGAGGAACAGCCAGGCCAGGAGCGCCAGGACGGCGGCAATCCAGAAGATGCTGGAGAGGCCGAAGACCGTGAGCTTCGGGAGCATCTGGAATCCCTCGCCCATATCGGCCGCGTTGACCTGCTGGCCACCGCCGACGACGACGATCATGCCGCGGAAGATCGCCAAGGTCCCCAAGGTCACGACGATCGGCGGGATGCGCAAGGCCGCAATGAGTCCGCCGTTGATCAGACCGAGCGTCAGGCCGATGGCCAGGCTCAAGACCACGAAGGCGATGGCCGGCAGGGCCGGATGCGCACGGGCGACCATCGCGCACAGCATTCCGGTGAGGGCGAGGTTCGCCGCCACCGACAGGTCGATGCCGCGCGTGAGGATGACGATCATCTGCGCCATCGCCATCATGAACAGGAAGGACGTGTCGTTCAGCGTGCCGATGAGGCTTTCCGGCGTGCCGAATGCCGGTGCCTGGAGGCTGATACCGACCATCATGCCGAGAATGATGACGGCGAGGATCAGCTCGCGGTGGCGGGCGAGGGCCTTCATTCGGCGGCTTCGCGCGTCGGCGCTCCCGTCGCGGCCGCGACGATATGCTCGGCGCTCCACCCCGCGGCGCCACGCGCGATTTCGGCCACCATATGGCCCTCGTGCATGACGATGACGCGATCGGCGAGCCCTATCACTTCGGGCAGTTCGGACGTGATGAGGATCACAGCCAGTCCATCCTCCGCGAGTTCACCAATGAAGTCATGGACGGCCGCCTTCGAGCCGATGTCGATGCCCTTGGTGGGTTCATCGAGGATGACGATCTTGGGTCGCGTGGCGAGCCACTTGGCGATGACCACCTTCTGCTGGTTGCCGCCGGATAGTTCCCCAAGCGACTGCTCCCAATGCGCGGCCTTCACGGCGAGACGGCCGCCCAAGGTGCGCGTCGCCGCAAGTTCGGAGCGGCGCGAGAGCAGGTGATGACGCAGATGAACGCCGAGCGAAGCCAACGTGGTGTTCTCGCGGATGCCGAGCGGCAGGATGGCGCCCTGATGTTGCCTGTCTTCCGGCACGTAAGCGATGCCGGCCGCGATGGCGGCCGCCGGTGTGGCGGCGGAAAGGGGCTGACCGCCGATCAGCACGGCGCCACGTGTGGGACGGCTCATGCCGAAGAGGCACTGCATGGCCTCCGAGCGGCCCGCGCCGACAAGACCGTAGAAGCCCAGGATTTCGCCACGGCGCAGATCGAAGGAGATGTCCTCGAACTCCGTCGCGTTCGACAGATGCCGAACCTGGAGCACCACCTCGCCGATGGGAATGTCTCGCTTCGGAAAAACCTGGTCGATCGGCCGACCCACCATCAGACGCACGAGGTCGCTCTCCCGAACCTCGCCGGTCAGCCCCTCGCCGACCTTTTCACCGTCGCGCAGGCAGATCCACCGGTCCGACACACGGAAGATCTCGTCGAACTTGTGCGAGATGAAGACGATGGCCCGGCCTTCCTGTTTCAGCTGGTCCACGATGCGAAAGAGTTCGTGGATTTCGTGGGCCGAGAGCGCGGCCGTGGGCTCGTCCATGATGATGACGCCGGCGTCGTGGCTGAGCGCGCGGGTGATCTCGACCATGTGCTTTTGCGCCACCGACAGCCGCTTCAACGGCGTGTCGGGGCCGAAATCCGCCTCGATCCGCCGGAGCAGGTCGGCGGCGCGGCTTCGGGTGGTGCGCCAGTCGATCAGCGCACCACCGGGCATATGACCCATGAAGATGTTCTCGGCGACCGTCAGGTCGTCGAACATCACCGTTTCCTGGTGGATGGCCGCGATGCCCGACGCCCAGGCGTCGCGTGGCGAGCCGAAGGTGCGCGGCGTGCCCGCCACCACGACTTCGCCCTCGTCGGGCAGGTAGAGCCCGGTCAGGATTTTGACGAGCGTCGACTTGCCGGCGCCGTTCTCGCCGATCAGAGCGGTGACTTCCCCGGCCCGGAGCGCGAACGACACGTCTCGCAGCGCCCGCACGCCAGGGAAGCTCTTGGAGACGTGCGAGAGGGCGAGGACGGGTGGGGTGGGGTTGGGCACGGGTTGAGGACTCTACGGGCGCGGCGGCTCCCTCGCCCGCTGGCGGGAGAGGGCGGCCGGGCGAAGCGCGGTCGGGTGAGGGTAACCCGAAGCCTGTGCTTTCCCTCATCCGTCGCGACTGTGTCGCGACACCCTCTCCCCTATACGGGAGAAGGACGAACGGTCTCAGAAGATCTTGGCGTATTTCTCGACGTTCGACTTGTCGAAAGTGAAGGGTTCGCCCATCACGGCTTCGCCGTCCGGGCCGACCTTGGTCTCCCCTATACGCCCCATCTTCAGCGTAGACCCTGGAGCCGTCGAGGCGCCGCCGAGGATGTCGCCCATGATCTCGGTGGCCGCATAGCCGTAATCGACCGGGTTCCAGATGGCAAAGCTTTCGCAGGCGCCTTTGAGCACCGCGTCCTTCATCTCGGACGGCAAGCCGAGGCCTGTGATATAGACCTTGCCGATCATGCCGCCGTCCATGATGGCCTTGGCGCCCGCCCGAATGCCGATCGTCGTCGGCGAGATCACCCCCTTCAGGTTGGGGTGCGCCTTCACCAGGGCCTGCATCTCGCGGTAGCTCTTGTCGTCCTGATCGTCGCCGTAGACGGTCGCGACCAGCGGCATCTTGGCATATTCGGGCTTCTTCCATTCCTCCTTCATGGCAGCGATCCAGGAGTTCTGATTGGTCATGGTGGAGGAGGCGGACAGGATCGCGACCTCGCCTTCGTTGTGCAGGGTCTTGGCGATCATCTGGACCTGCTTGGCACCGATGAGATCGGTGGAAGACGCGCTGAGATGCACGAGGCGGCCGCCAGGCGCGATCGCCGAGTCGAAGGAGATCACCTTGATGCCGCGCTGCATGGCCTTCTTGCCGAAGGGGACGAGGGCATTCGCGTCATCGGCCGCGACGATGATGCCGTCAACCTTCTGGGCGATCAGCGAATCGAGCACCGCGATCTGGTCCTCGGCGGTCGGCTTGGTCGGGGCCGTGTAGATGATTTCCATGTTGCCGATCGCCTTGGCGGCCTCGTTGGCGCCATCGCGGCAGGCATCGAAATAGGTGTTGCCGAGGTTCTTCACGACGAGCGCAACGCGCCTGTTGCCGGCGGCTCGTGCCAGCCCACCCGATCCGAACGGTAGTGTCGCACCGATCGCACCGGTCGCCATGAGCCGCAGAACCTGGCGGCGGTCGGTCTTGGGGCTCGGATACATGCGTGTTCCTCCATCGCCTTGGCCGCGGTCTTCCGCCTGCGGCTTTCCGGCAGAGGTTAGTTGCAGGCCCCCGCAGGGTCAATGCGAGGGATCCGGCAATCAGAGCATCACTCCGCCGGCAGAACGTCGATCTTGATCTTGTCCGTGGCGGCGCCGCTGATCTGAACCGTCAGGGTCCCCGGTTTCAACGCGAACATCACGCTCTTGCGGACGCCGGGGCAGTCCGGCTGGGCTGAAAAGCCGGACGAGCGGACCTCCTGGCCATCCTGCAGCATGTCGATCCACGCCTCGGCGGACAACGTCACCTGATATCTGCCGGCGGCGGCTGGGCCCGGCAGGATGACGACCGCCCCAAAGGCAGGATTGGTCTTCGTCTTGCGGGCTGGCGGATGCGCGAACGAAACCTCGGACTGCGGTCGCAGGCTCACGCTGGCGGCCGACATGACGCCTGGCAACGCCTGGCCCGAGGCGACCTCCGGCAGACCCGGCATGCTGAAGGCGGACTTCTCCCGCGCGATCGACCACTTGAACGTCGCGCAGCCCGTGCCGTCCTCGGCCCGAGCCGATGCGGCGCCGAGCGACGCGATGCAGAACAGAGCCATGGGGAGGGAGCGCACCGTCAATCTACCGCGATCATGACGTCCGAGGCCTTGATGACCGCATAGGCGCTCTGACCGACCGTCAATCCAAGATCGTCGACCGCTTCATTCGTCACGGACGCGGTGATGATGGTGCCGCCGCCAACGTCGACCCGCACATGGGCGGTCGTCTGCCCCTTGGTGACCTCCACCAGCGTGCCCTTGACCTGATTGCGCGCACTCAATCGCATGTTCGATCTCCGATCTGCTTCACCGTACGAGTACCCGGCCTGCAGGTTCGAGTCACGCCTCCGGTTTGACCCTGCCAAAGGAGTCGGGCTACTTCTGGCCGAACGGCCCTGACCCGAAGAGGGCACGCAAGCGAGGGTTCGATGGCCGATCTGTCCAATATTCGCGTCGATGGCGGGCGATTGTGGGACAGTCTCATGGAGATGGCCAAAATCGGTGCCACGCAAAAGGGCGGCAGCAAGCGGCTGACGCTGACCGATGTCGATCGCGATGGCCGCAATCTCTTCGCCCGCTGGTGCCATGAGGCCGGGCTCCCCATGACGATTGATCGGATGGGCAACATGTTCGGGCGCCGCGCCGGCCAGGACGACAGTCTGCCGCCGGTCATGATGGGCAGTCACCTCGACACCCAGCCGACCGGCGGCAAGTTCGACGGCGTGTTGGGCGTTCTCGGCGCGCTGGAGGTGATGCGTTCGCTGAACGACCTCAAGATCAAGACCAGGCACCCGATCGAGATCGCCAACTGGACCAACGAGGAAGGTTCGCGCTACGCCCCGGCCATGATCTCCTCGGGCGTCTTCGCGGGCGTCTACTCGCTGGAGCAGGCCTACGGGCTCACCGACCGCGAGGGGCTCAAGCTCGGCGACGAGCTGGAACGCATCGGCTTCAAGGGCGAGGCGCCGGTCGGGGGGCGGCCGATCCATGCCTTCTTCGAGCTCCATATCGAGCAGGGGCCGATTCTCGAAGACGAGAAGATCGACATCGGGGTCGTCACGCACGGCCAGGGGCAGCGCTGGTACGAGATCACGCTCACGGGCTTCGAGAGCCACGCCGGCTCGACGCCCATGCCGCGCCGCAAGGATGCGCTGCTCGGCGCCGCCCGGATCGTGGAACTCGTCAACCGCATCGGACTCGACCACCCGCCGCTCGCGGTGGCGACGACTGGCATGCTCAACCCCTACCCGAACTCGCGCAACGTCATCCCGGGCGAGGTCTTCATGACCTGCGAGTTCCGCCACCCGGAGAACGCCATGCTGGTCACCATGGACAAGGCGCTGCGGGAAGGGGTCGCGGCCATCGCGGACAAGATCGGCCTCACCTTCGATATGAAGCAGGTCTTCGATTATGCACCGGTGCCGTTCGACGAGAGCTGCGTCGACGCGGTGCGCCGCGCCGCCCGGATGTGCGGCTTTTCGCATCGCGACATCGTTTCGGGCGCCGGGCACGACGCCTGCTACATCGCCAAGGTCGCGCCCGCCTCGATGATCTTCACGCCCTGCGTCGACGGCGTCAGCCACAACGAGGCGGAGGCGATCTCGCCCGAATGGGCGGCAGCCGGCACCCAGGTGCTGATGCATGCGGTGCTCGACAAGGCGGAAATCGTCGGCTGACCTTCACCCCGAAAAGCCCGAGGAGCGGAACCATGTCGACAGTGATCAAGGGTGGGACGGTGGTGACGGCGCAGCGCAGCTACGCGGCGGACGTCCTGGTCGAGGCTGAAACCATCATCGGGATTGGACCGGATCTCGCCGGCGACACGGTGATCGACGCGGCCGGGTGTTACGTCATGCCAGGGGGCATCGATCCGCACACGCACCTCGAAATGCCTTTCATGGGGACCACCTCGGCCGATAATTACGAGACCGGCACCAAGGCGGCGCTCTCGGGCGGCACCACGATGGTGGTCGACTTCTGCATCCCTAACCACGGCCAGAAGCTGATGGACGCCTGGGCCGACTGGGAGCGCCGCTCGGCCGGGGCCGCGACGGACTATTCCTACCATATGTGCATCGTGTCCTGGTCGGACGCGATCCGCGACGAGATGGCGGCGGTTGTCGCGAAGGGGGTCACCACTTTCAAGCACTTCATGGCCTACAAAGGCGCCCTGATGGTGAACGACGAGGAGATGTTCGCCTCGTTCCAACGCTGCGCGGATATCGGTGGCATGCCGCTGGTTCACGCGGAGAATGGCGACGTCGTCGCAAGCCTGCAGGCCAAGTTCCTGCGCGCCGGCATCACTGGACCCGAAGGACATGGCTATTCGCGCCCGCCGGAGGTCGAAGGCGAGGCCGCGAACCGCGCCATCATGCTGGCCGATCAGGCCGGGGTACCGCTCTACATCGTCCATACCTCTTCGATCCCCGCCCATGAGGCGATCCGCCGTGCCAGAAGCCTCGGCCAGCGCGTCTATGGCGAGCCGCTGATCCAGCATCTGGTCCTCGATGAGACGGAATACCTCAACCCGGACTGGGATCATGCGGCGCGACGTGTGATGTCGCCGCCCTTCCGCGCCAAGGCGCATCAGGCGGCGCTATGGCGCGGATTGCAGTCCGGCAACATCCAGACCACCGCCACCGACCATTGCTGCTTCTGCGCCCCGCAGAAGG
>CAXSEU010000101.1:0-2434 GCA_964236485.1 uncultured Lichenihabitans sp.
CCGCCGCCTCGTCGGCCTCACCGTCCTCGGCGTCGTCCGGCGTCTCACCCGCGGGTCCGTCCGGGCTTTCCGTCGCGCCGTCCTCGAAATCCTCGGCGCCCGCCTCGGCGGCCTCGGTCTCCAGGGTCCCGCCGCTGTCGCTCTGCTCCCCCTCGCCGTCGCTGTTCTCGGGATCGTCCTGCGGCTGGTCGTCGGCGCTGTCCTCTTCGTCCTCCTCCCGGTCGAGCGAGGCGGGATCGCCCATCTCCAGCGCAGCCAGAAGCTTGTGGACAGAGCGGCCGAAGGCCCGCTGGTCCTCGAGCGCGGCACCGAGCCGGTCGAGATCAGTGCCGGCCCGCTCCTCGATCCAGGGCCGCCAGAGGTCGACGATCTTCTGCGCCGCCGCCGGCGGAGGCTGGCCGGTGAGCCGCTCGCGCACGATCATTCCCACGGCGTCCTCGATCGGAGCATCGGCCCGGTCGGTGATCTCGGCGAAACTGCCGCGATGGTAGCGATCCTCCAGCATGGCGGCGAGGTTGCCCGCGACGCCGTCCATGCGGCGGGCGCCGATCGCCTCGACCCGCACCTGTTCGACCGTCTCGAAGATGCCGCGCGCGCCCTGTGCCTCCGGCAGCAGCCGACGGTGCGTCGCGGCATCGTGGCAGGCGAGCTTCAGTGCCATGGAATCGGCATGGCCGCGCACGATGGCGACGTCGCGGGGCGACAGCTTGCGCGGTGGCTCGGGCAGCCGCGCCCTGGCGCTTTCGCCGTGGCCCGTCACATTGGGCCGGTCGGCCGCATAGGTGACCTCGAGCTGTGGCGAGCGGGCCAGCGCGCGCATGCACGAGGCGAGCGCCCGCTTGAAAGGCTCCTGCGGCGCCTCGAGGGCCTGAGAGGGCTTGCGGTTCGTCGGCGTCGTCATAGGGCTTTCGTCATGAAGATACGCTGGTGGCCAGCCGGAAAGTCGTCGAGGAGAGCATAGGTGCGATAGCCCAGCCGCGTATAGAAGCCCGGGGCCTGGAAGCTGAACGTGTTGAGGAAGCTGTTCGATGCACCGTGACTTCGGGCTTCGGCCTCGCCCCGGTCCATCAAGGCCCGCCCGTGTCCCGCGCCCCTGAGCCGGGCGTCGACCCACAAGGCTTCGACGAAGAGCCATTCCATCGTCACGACGCCGACGAACCCGCCGAGGAGATCGTCCTGATCCCGCAGTGTCAGCACGATGTCTCGGGGCGAAACGGCGCCGAGCTTCGTCTCCGTGGAGGCCCGAAGCCCGCGAAGGATCGCCTGCCGGGCCGCGCCGACGTTGCGGGCCGGCGCAATGGTCGGCGGACTCGCTCCCCTCACCTCGGCCGCGCGGGCCCTCACGGCCAGACCTCCGTCCAGGCGATCGGGCGTCGGGTGATGTCGGACCAGGCGTAAGGGCAGGAGCGGGGCAGAGCCTCGTCGTCCAGCTCCAGGTCGCCCGTCACGGCCGCGCGGGCGACCCGGTAGGCGTCCCGTGTGATTTCAGGCTCCGCCGCCATAAGCCCCGGTTGGCGGCGGATCTGCTTCAGGACGCGCCGCCGTTGCTGCTGGATCGTCACACCCCAGGCCCGGTTGCGCGGCTCGGGCGATTGGTCCCACTTGAGCAGGGCTTCGAGGATCTGTTCAACGACCGCCTTGAGCTTGGCCCGTTCCTGCGCCACAAGGCCCGCCAGGGTCTGGGCCAGATGTGGCAGATCGAGTTCGTCGCGCCGCTCGGCGCGCAGCAGGTCGATCTGCTGCATCGCCCAGCCATACGAATCCTGCTCGTATCGGATCATTGGTGAGACGAGCGGGGCGACGCCGATCGAAACCGTCACTCGTCCGACCACGATATGTCGCGGTCCATGATGTCGCCCGAGGTATAAGGGTTGGAGGTTTGAATCGCACGTTTAGGAAGAGGCATGTCCCGGAGCGCGGCGTAGCGTCCCGCGACGGAGGCATCGGTCATGATTTCACCGAGGTCGCCCAGGATAGTGACGGCACCGATCTCGTCGAGCCGTCCGTCCCGCAGCAATCTGACCTGCTGCAGGGCCCAACCATGAAATCATCCTTGTGGCGGATTGCCGCTGTGGCCGGCCGCGTCTGCCGGGGCGGTGTCGATCGAACGGGCGTCATGGCAGCTCCAGTCGCCGCGCCAATCAAAAAGGGCTGGTCCCATCGGGTCATGCCCGACAGGCTATTCGCTTGAAGTCACCACCACGCAACGAACCGCGTTCATTGCGTGCCTTGGATCCTGCCTCGGCCAGCCGCTTTGTTATGGCGGCATAGGACGCCTCCCACAGTTCACGCGGATCCAACAGCCCACCGATGCGCATCACGCATCCTGCGGCCAGGCAACAGGCCGACCCATCACTTCGTCCCAGCTATACGGTAGCGATTCGGGTATCGCCGCCTCGGGAAGGTCCGTCTCGGAAAGCGCTGCCGAGCGGCC
>CAXSEU010000101.1:2444-10107 GCA_964236485.1 uncultured Lichenihabitans sp.
CTCTCCGGTATGCGCGGTCCAGCGCTTGGTCGCGCATAGCCTTCAGGCCTGGATGATCGCCGAGCTGGTCGGAAACACGCCTCCTGTGCTCCTTGATCGTGAGGACCCAGCTTCGGCTGCGCCGCTCCGTCTGATGATCCCACTTGAGGAGATGCTGGAGCACGCGCGCCAGCGCACCTTCGAGCTTGTCGTATTCGCGTCCGGCCACGGCGGTGATCTCATCGGCGAGGTTTTCCAAATCGAGTGCGTCGGTTCGGCCGGCTTTCAGCAGCGCGGCCTGCTGCAGCGCCCAGGTGAAGCCATCGTCCTTGTATCGGACCGGCGCCCCGGTTGACGACGCGGTTCCCTCGTCCGTCCTCTGGTCGCGCAAAAGGGTCACGGCCCCTCCTTTCGGCCCTCAGCTCAAGGCCACGTTGACGGCGCTCTCGGGCAGTTCCTGTCCGAAACAGCGTTGATAGAACTCGGCCACCAAGGCGCGTTCGAGCTCATCGCACTTGTTCAGGAAGGTCAGCCGGAACGCAAAGCCGACATCGCTGAAGATCTCGGCATTTTCCGCCCAGGTGATGACGGTGCGCGGGCTCATGACGGTGGAGAGGTCCCCGGCCACGAAGGCGTTGCGGGTCAGGTCAGCCACCCGAACCATGCGATTGATGGTGTCGCGCCCCTCTTTGCCCCGATAATGAGGGGCCTTGGCCTGGACGATGTCGACCTCGCGATCGTGCGGCAGGTAGTTCAACGTCGCCACGATCGACCAGCGGTCCATCTGCCCCTGGTTGATCTGCTGCGTGCCATGATAGAGGCCCGACGTGTCGCCGAGCCCGACAGTGTTGGCGGTGGCGAACAGGCGGAAGGCCGGATGCGGCTTGATGACCCGGCTCTGGTCGAGCAGGGTCAGCCGGCCCGAGAGTTCGAGCACCCGCTGGATGACGAACATCACGTCCGGCCGCCCGGCATCGTACTCGTCGAAACAGAGCGCGATGTTGTTCTGCAGCGCCCAGGGCAGCATGCCGTCGCGGAACTCGGTCACCTGCTTACCGTCCCGCAGCACGATGGCATCCTTGCCGACGAGGTCGACCCGCGAGACGTGGCTGTCGAGGTTGACGCGAACGCAGGGCCAGTTCAGTCGCGCCGCCACCTGTTCGATGTGGGTCGACTTGCCGGTACCGTGATACCCGGTGATCATCACTCGGCGGTTGCGGGCAAAACCGGCCAGGATGGCGAGCGTGGTGTCGCGGTCGAAGATGTAGTCCGGATCGAGATCGGGCACATGATCCTCGGCGCCCGAAAAGGCCGGCACCTGCATGTCCGATTCGATGCCGAAAAGCTGCCGGACCGAGACTTTCGTATCGGGGGTGGACGCGACTTTACGAACTGCCTGTTCCATCAATCCTCCGTCCCCGGCTGCGCCGAGGCAAGGCCCTCCGGGGTATCAAACCGCGAACCGGCCCCATATGCCGGCGGCCCCGCGACTGGCCCCGCGATCATCGCACCCGGGTTCATGTTGACGACCCGGCAGGTTTTCCCGCAGGCGTCAGCTTGATCGTCTTGAGGAAGTTATAGGCCCGGATGATCTCCCGCAGCTTGTCTTCCGACGTCCGGTCCCCGCCATTGGCATCCGGGTGCAATTGCTTGACCAGGTACTTGTAGCGGCTCTTGACCGCTGCGGCATCCGCCGCCTCGTCGAGATCGAGCGCCGCGAGCGCTTTCGTGGTGGCCTGGCTGTAGCGGGGCCGCGACGGCTCGCTCGACCGCCACGCCCGCGCCCGGGCACGGAAAATGCCGAGGCTGTCAGGGTGCGCCTCGTCCGCCGTATGGGGCCCGGCCGCGCGGTTGACGCCCATGTTCCACGTCGGCCGATGCCCGACCAGAGAGTCCTTCTGGTACTTGGCGACCGCGTCGTCGCTCATGCCGTTGAAGTAGTCATAGGTGGCGTTGTATTCTCGCACATGGTCGAGACAGAAGGTAAAATAGTGCCCCTCCCTGTCGCGCCCCATAGGGGCCCGAAATTCCCCTGTCGCGCGGCAACCCTTGTGGTCGCAGGGGTGCGGCATTGCGGCCGCCGCCGCCAGCCCCGCTTTGCGCGAGCCGGGCCGAGTGCGGATGCTGTCGAAGAAGCGCGAGTTGAGATTCATCACTGCCCTATTATGGGGGAGTTCACGCAGGCCGCAAGCCGAACGGGGATCGTCACGGCGGTCGCCGGGGGTCCTCCATAAGACCGGAATAGGTTCATGATCGTTAAGCAATCCATCACCACGCGCCTCATGGAGGCGCTCCATCCATCTTCCCTCGACGTCATAGACGAGTCCCATCAGCACGCTGGACACGCCGGTTCCCGTCCGGGCGGTGAAACACACTTTCGCATCCGCGTGACGGCCGACGCCTTCGCGGGGAAAAGTCGGATCGAGCGCCATCGGATGATCAACCAGGTGCTTGCCTCGGAGCTGCGCGACCGCGTTCATGCGCTCGCCATCGAGGCACGAGCGCCTCGCGAGGCTGGTGGGTAATGAGCCGGCACGACTGGCGCCGGCATTTCCAAGCGTCCCCGCCTTCCCTATAGGTCTCAGGCGAAACAGCGGAGGTCCAATGTCCGACATGCGGCTCGTGGTCACTGGTGCCGGAGGGCGCATGGGGCGGATGCTGGTCAGGGCCGTGCATGAAATGGCGGGCGTGACCTTGTGCGCTGCGCTCGAGCGTCCTGGCTCGGACCTCATCGGCGTGGACGCCGGCGTATTGGCCGGCATCGGCCCGCTCGGGGTCGCGGTCGGCGACGACGCCCTGGAGGCGCTGGCCAAGGCCGATGGGCTCCTGGATTTCACGACCCCGGCCGCCTCGGTCGAATTCGCTGGCCTTGCCGCCCAGGCGCGCATCGCCCATGTGGTTGGAACCACCGGCCTTGGCGAGGTGGATCTCAGACGGCTGGCGCTGGCGGCGCATCACGCCCCCATCGTGCGGTCCGGAAATATGAGCCTCGGGGTCAACCTCTTGGCCGCCCTGGTGCGCCAGGCCGCGGCGGCGCTCGGCACCGGTTGGGACGTCGAAATCCTCGAGATGCACCACAAGATGAAGGTGGACGCCCCCTCGGGCACGGCCTTGCTGCTCGGCGAAGCCGCAGCCGAGGGCCGGGACATCTGCCTCGCGGACCGGTCCGTGCGGGCGCGCGATGGCCACACCGGCGCCCGCACCCCCGGAACCATCGGCTTTGCGTCGCTGCGCGGCGGCACGGTCGTGGGCGATCACCGCGTGATCCTGGCCGGTGCCGGCGAGCGGATCGAACTCGCCCATGTGGCCGAGGATCGCGGCATCTTTGCGCGGGGCGCCGTCACGGCGGCGCTTTGGGCAAAGGGGCGCAAGCCCGGGCTCTACGCCATGGCCGACGTGCTCGGCCTCCGTTCTCCCCCAGCCTGATCTTGCGGAGCCCTCATGGATCGTCTTCTCGTTCTCGTCCGCCACGGTCAAAGCGACTGGAACCTCAAGAACCTCTTCACCGGCTGGAAGGATCCCGACCTTTCACCGAAGGGGCTCGACGAGGCGAAGGCGGCCGGGCGAGTGCTGAAGGGCATCGGCCCGTTCGGCATCGCCTTCACGTCGGCCCTCTCCCGCGCGCAGCATACGCTGGGGCTGATCCTCGAGGAGACCGGGCAGGCCGGGCTCGAGACCATCGCCGACGAGGCCCTCAACGAACGGGACTACGGTGATCTGTCCGGGCTCAACAAGGACGAGGCTCGGACCCGCTGGGGCGAGGAGCAGGTCCATATCTGGCGCCGTTCCTACGACGCCAACCCGCCCGGCGGCGAAAGCCTAAAGGACACGGTCGCCCGCGCGCTTCCCTATTATTGCCAGCGCATCCTGCCGCGCGTGCTCAGGGGCGAGAAGGTGCTGATCGCCGCCCACGGCAATTCGCTGCGCGCGCTGATCATGGTGCTCGACGGCTTGAGCCCGGCTACGATCCCCGTCGTCGAGCTCGAAACCGGGGTGCCGATCGTCTACCGGCTCAACGCGGACTCGACCGTCGGCTCCAAGGACGTGCTGAAGCCGTGAACCGTCGCCGGCTCGATCGTCGTGCCCCCAGGCCGCACCTGCGCCCGGCGCAAGGCAGCCCTGAGGGCGCGGATCACGGGTTAACGCGCCTCGCTTGCACGCCTATATCTCGCGGAGCGTTTTATTTACCTCCAGGATGGCCATGCCCACGCTCTTCGATCCCGTCACGGTCGGCGACCTCAAGCCTCGGAACCGGATATGGATGGCGCCGCTGACCCGATGCCGTGCCGTCGGCGGTGGACGCGTGCCCAACGGCCTCATGGTCGATTACTACCGGCAGCGCGCGACGGCCGGCCTCATCCTGACCGAGGCGACTTCCGTCACGCCCATGGGGGTCGGCTACCCGGACACACCCGGCATCTGGTCGGCGGAGCAGGTCGCGGGATGGAAGGCCGTGACCTCGGCCGTGCGTGCCGCCGGCGGTCTCATCCTGCTGCAGCTCTGGCATGTCGGACGCATCTCCGATCCGGTCTTCCTCGGCGGCGCGCGTCCGGTGGCCCCGAGCGCCATCAAGCCGGCCGGTCATGTGAGCCTGGTGCGGCCCGTGAAGGAGTTTGAAACGCCGCGTGCCCTCGAGACCGGCGAGATCCGCGGCATCGTCGAGGCCTACCGGACCGGGGCTGAGAACGCCAAGCGGGCGGGCTTCGACGGTGTCGAGATCCATGGCGCGAACGGCTATCTGCTCGACCAGTTCCTCCAGGATAAGTCGAACAGGCGGACCGATCCATACGGTGGGCCCATCGAAAACCGTGCCAGGCTCATGCTGGAGGTGACGGATGCCTGCATCGGCGTGTGGGGTGCCGGCCGCGTCGGCATGCATCTCGCACCACGAGCGGATTCGCACGACATGGGAGACAGCGACCGCGCCGCGACCTTTACCCATGTGGCACGGGAACTCGGGGCACGGAAGATCGCCTTCATCTGCGCCCGGGAGGCGTTGGGCGAGGACCAGCTCGGTCCGACGTTGAAGCAGGCCTTCGGGGGCGTCTATGTCGACAACGAGCGCTTCTCGCGCGCCGACGCCGAGGCTGTGCTGGCCGACGGGCGGGCGGATGCCGTGGCGTTTGGCAAGCTCTTCATCGCCAATCCCGACCTGCCGAAGCGCTTCGCGGAGCATGCCCGGCTGAACGATCCGCGGCCGGAGCTGTTCTACGCGTCCGGTCCCGAGGGCTATACCGACTATCCGGCGCTCCAGGCCGCAGCCGCCTGAGCCTCGGGCGACCGCTTGACGGGCCGGTGCGCCGTTCCCACCTCCAGTGCCACCCACCGAGCATTCCCTGGCTCACCACCCAAGGTCCAGTTCAATGGCCGACGTCAATTCCGCGACAATGAAAGTCACCGACGCAAGCTTCGACCAGGACGTGCTCAAATCGTCCGAGCCGGTCGTGGTCGATTTCTGGGCGGAATGGTGCGGGCCCTGCCGCATGATCGCTCCGGCGCTCGAGGAGATCGCCAAGGAGATGAAGGGCAAGGTCAAAGTCGTGAAGTTCAACATCGACGAAAACCCCGGGGTGCCGGGCACGCTCGGCATCCAGTCGATCCCCACCTTGCTGCTTTTCAAGGACGGCAAGGTCGCCTCGAAGGCGGTCGGCGCCAAGCCGAAGGGCGAACTCGTCCGCTGGATTTCCGGCGCCATCTGAGCCGCTGAACCACTTGGTTCCTCCACCGCGCCCGGCTCGATGCCGGGCGTTTTTCTTGCGGGCGCTCATTCGGGCAGGGTTCCGTTGTCGGCCAGCACTTCGCCGGCGAGGTAGAGCGAACCCGTAACGAGAATGCGGGGGGGCATCCGCCATGGACGTGCGGATAGGTAGCGCAGTGCCGCCTCGACGCTCTCGCAGGCCGCGGCCTCGATGCCGATCTGCCCGGCCGCGGCCGCCATGTCGCGGGCGCTTCGGCCGCTGTGTTGGCTCGAGAGGGGAACCCCGATCAGTTCCTGCGCCAATCCCTTGAAAGGCTGCAGAAAGGCAGACGGATCCTTGGTGGTCAACATGCCGCAGACCAGGACCAGGGGCCGAGACTGTCGCTCCTCCATCTCGGCCATGGCGTCGGCGAGAACCCGCCCACCCTCGGCATTGTGGCCGCCGTCGAGCCAGAGTTCGCCGCCCGTCGGCGCGAGGGCGTAGAGGCGTCCGCGCCGCAGCGCCTGCAAACGGGCGGGCCATTCGGCCCTGAGCACGCCCGCCTCGAAACACGAGGCCGGCAGATCCGGCTCGACGGTCCGAAGCGCCGCCACCGCCGTGGCGGCATTGCCCTGCTGATGGCGTCCGTAGAGCTTCGGCAGCGGCAGGTCGAGGAGGCCTCGCTCGTCCTGAAGGACCAGGCGGCCATGCTCCTCGTGGAAGACAAAATCCTCTCCGCCGACCTTGATCGGCGCCCCGATCCGCGCCGCCTGCCGCCGAAGCACCGTCAGGGCCGAAGCATCCTGTTCGGCCAGGACCCCCGGCACGCCGCGCCGCAGGATTCCGGCCTTCTCGAAGGCGATCTCCTCGATGCTGGAGCCGAGGAACTCCGGATGATCAAACGATACCGGCGTCACCACCGAGGCGACGGGTGCGGGGACGACATTGGTGGCGTCGAAGCGGCCGCCGAGGCCGACCTCGAGCAGCAGGATGTCGGCCGGGTGAGTCGCGAACAGCACGAAGGCCGCCGCCGTGGTGATCTCGAAGACGCTGATCGGCTTGCCGTCGTTGACGGCTTCGACCTCTTCGAACGCCACCGCCAGCACATCGTCCTCGACCAGGCGCCCGGTACCCGGGTGGCCGAGCCTGATCCGCTCGTGGAAGCGGACGAGATGCGGAGAGGTGTAGACATGCACGCGGCGACCCTGCGCCTCCAGCATGGCCCGCATGAAAGCGATCGTCGATCCCTTGCCGTTGGTCCCGGCGACATGGATGACGGGCGGGAGCTTCCGCTCGGGATGGTCGAGATCGGCCAGCAGCCTCTCGATCCGGCCGAGCGAGAGATCGATCTTCTTGGGATGGAGCGACAGGAAGCGCTCCATCAACGCGTCGGCACGGCTTGCGGCTGAACCCATGGGGCGAGGCGCCGGAAACGTCAGGCCGCGGCCGACGCGGGAACCAGCGCATGGACAGGGGGGCTCGCCGGCGCCCGGTCGAGACGCCGCTCGGTCAGCAGCCCGCATAGACGCGCCAGGGTGGAGCGCATGTCGCGCCGGTGAACCACCATGTCCACCATGCCGTGCGCTTGGAGGTATTCGGCGCGCTGGAAGCCTTCGGGAAGCTTCTCCCGCACGGTCTGTTCAATGACGCGCGGTCCTGCGAAGCCGATCAGGGCGCCGGGCTCGGCGATGTGGATGTCGCCCAGCATGGCATAGGAGGCGGTGACCCCGCCTGTGGTCGGATTCGTCAGCACCACGATGTACGGCAGCCGCGCCTGGCGCAGGCGCGTGACAGCCACCGTGGTCCTGGGAAGCTGCATCAGGGAGAACATTCCCTCCTGCATCCGGGCTCCACCCGATGCCGCGAAGAGCACGAAAGGCGCCTTTTGCTGCAGCGCGCGCTCGGCACCGGTGATGATCGCCTCGCCGGCCGCCATGCCGAGCGAGCCGCCGATGAAGCCGAAGTCCTGGACCGCCACCACGGTGTCGCGGCCGTCGAGCTTGCCG
>CAXSEU010000102.1:0-4772 GCA_964236485.1 uncultured Lichenihabitans sp.
CAGCGGCCGGCATTTTCGCGATTATCACCTGATGCTCGACGAACAGTCGGACCAGATCTTCGCCACCACCGATCCTCTGGCGGAACGCGTCCGCAAGCTCGGCAAGCGTACCGTGCACTCGATCGGGCAGATACACACCTTGTCCCGCATCAAGGACAACGATGCCGATTTCCTGCCGCCGGTCGAGATGCTGCGGGAACTCGTCATCGACAACAAAGCCATGGCGCATGCCATGCGCGAGACGCACGAGATCTGCGACAACCACAAGGATGTCGCGACCGCGAGCCTGCTCGAAGTCTACATCGATGAAACCGAGCGGCGGACCTGGTTCCTGTTCGAGGCGCTGCAGGGCGCGGACGAGACCGGACATTGAGACGAGAGGTGTCTTCGGCGGTTGGCCGTCACGCGTCCGCCTGCTAGGCAGGGCGGATGCGCCGTCGCTTCTTCACGCTCGATGTCTTCACCGACGCGCCGCTCAGCGGCAATCCGCTGGCCGTCGTGCTCGATGCCGAGGGGCTGGACGGCACCCGGATGCAGGAGATCGCCCGGGAGTTCAACCTCTCCGAGACGGTCTTCGTCCTCCCGCCGCGCGACCCGGTCAATACGGCGCGCATCCGCATCTTCACCCCCGGCCGTGAGTTGCCCTTCGCCGGTCACCCGACGGTCGGCACCGTGGTGCTTCTCGCCGAGCAGCGGGCGCCGGAGCTTCTGGGTCGACAGGACATCAGCCTCGTGGTCGAGGAAGAGATCGGCACCGTCCACTGCATCGCCCGCCGCCTGAAGGGCCGCACGACGGCGAGCTTCACCCTTCCGCGCCTCCCCGCGCCGGCCGGGGAGGCCCTGCCCCTCGAAACGCTGGCGAAGGCGTTGTCGGTGGATGCGCGCGAGATCGGCTTCGGCACCCATGCGCCGGCCCTGATGTCGGCTGGTGTGCCTTTCACCCTGGTCCCCCTCACCTCGGTCGAGGCGGTGGACCGTGCCTGGCCGGACCTCGCCTCCTGGCCGGACGACCTCGAGGCGTTCGTCTATGCCCAGGTGGACGGCGAACCGGGACCGACGTTCCACGCCCGCATGTTCGCCCCGACCTTCGGCATCAACGAGGATCCGGCCACCGGCTCGGCGGTCGCGGCTCTCGCCGGCATCCTGCCGGGCCGCGAAGGCTGGGGCGACGGCGACCACACGGTGACGATCCGGCAGGGTTTCGCCATGGGCCGCCCGAGCCTCATCACGCTCGGCCTCGACATCGCGCACGGCGCCCTCGCCTCGGCCTCGATCGGCGGCCATGCGGTCGTCGTGTCGGACGGCACGCTCTTCCTGTGAGCGAACCTCAGGACGTCGTCGAGGTCGACGGCGTCGATTGCCGTTTCGAGCAGAGGCCCTGGCCTTTCGCCGTCGAGCGGGCGGCCGAGATCGACCGGCACTGGCATGCCGTGACGCGGGAGAAGCCGAAGCTTTTCAATGGGCGGGTGCTGTTGCTCCACAGAGGTGCCGTCGAGAGCGACGCCGCGGCGGGAACGCTGTTCCGCGGCGCCTACCTCCAGACCGACTTCAAGGCCTTCCTGGCCTGGCGCGACCTCGGCATGCCGGAGTCCGGCGTCCGCAACGGCTTCGGCATGGCGGCCCTCCTGGGGTCCGACGGCGCCTATGTGCTTGGGGAGATGGGACGGCACACGGCCAATGCCGGACGCGTCTACTTCGCCTCCGGGACGCCCGATCCCACCGATATTGTCGACGGCGCGGTCGACATCGAGGGCAGTGTCAGGCGCGAACTGCTGGAGGAAACCGGCATCTCGCCCGACGAGGTCAGCTTCGAGCCGGGGTTCACGCTGATCCTCGACCGGCACCAGGTCGGCTTCATGAAGCGCGTCCGCTCATCCCAAACGGCGGCGACGCTGAAGACCCGCATCGAGGCCTTCCTGGCTCGCGATGCGGAGCCGGAACTCTGCCGCATGCATGTGGTCCGCGAGGTGGCGGACATCGGGCCGCAGGTCCAATCCTCCTGCGCCACGTTCTTGCGCGCCAAGCTGGCGCGGTGATGCCGACGGCGGTGGTTCTCGTTCACGGCGGATAGCCGTGCCGGGACTTCGAGGCCGAAATCAGGCGGCTCGCGTCGCGGTCCCTCCCGGCCGAACAGGCCTCGGCCGCTCTAGCGATCTCGTTCTGGATCTGGTTGTAGACCTTGAGGTTGACGTTGCCGCTGGCGTAATCGTTGGCCTGCACGGCCTGCCAGCGCGCCACGTCGCCCGCGCAGCCCGACCCTTCGGGCAGGTGAAATTCCTGCGGCGTGAACCGCTGGATACCGTAGCCGCGCGGCAGGGCGTCCTCGGCCCCGGCCGCCGAAGCGGCGAGCACGAAAATGGCGGCCATCGGAGCGGAGGTGCGGATCGCCATCGGGTGCTCCTGATTCCATCGCATCAAAGGTAAAATGTCCGATTTCGACGGGAAAGTGTTTTGCGCCGGTTCCCGTCGCGATACATGGCCAACCGGATGAACCAGGAGACCATGACCCAGCATGCCAGTCGCGGCTCCCTCGGACGGCCTGCCCCGCAGGACCCGGATGCTCTATGGGGTCGCGGCCGCCGCTCCCTCCGCGGCCGCGATCGCGGCGCTCGTGCTCGGCGGCGCCGCCGATCCGGAGTGGTACCAGAGCCTGCTGGTCCCCTCGTTCGATCCGCCGTTTTGGCTCTCGATCACGACATGGATGCTGGTCGATCTCGCCATCGCCTATGCCTTCTACAGGGTGCTCTGCCGACCCGACTGGATGCCCGACCGCGCCCGGGCCATCCGGGCCTTCGCGGTCCAGGCCGGCCTGGCGATCCTGTGGCCCGCGATCTTCTTCGCCTCCCGCAGCCCTGCCGCGGGCGCGGTCGCGATGGCGATGCTGCTGGTGGCCATGCTGTCGGCGGGCAGGCTCTTCGGCGCCATCGACCGCAAGGCCGGGGTCTTGCTCCTGCTGGGCGGCGTGTGGGTCGGCTTCGAGACGCTGCTGATGGTCTCGATCTTCATCCGCAACTGAATCGGAGCGCCCGCGAACGTCAGCCGTTGATCACGCCGATGAAGGGGAGTTCGCGGTGCGAATGCGCCGCGTCCATGCCGTAGCCGACCACGAAGACGTCGGGGCATCGAAAGCCGACGAAATCCGCCTCGATCGGCACCGCGCGCTTGCCCGGTTTCTCCAGCATCACGCTCACCATGACGCGCCTGGCGCCGCGCGTCACCATCAGGGACTTGGCAAAAGCCAGCGTGCGGCCGGATTCGAGAATGTCGTCGATCAGCAGGACGTCGCGTCCCGCGACCGCCGAATCGATGTCCTTCACGATCGTCACCGCGCCCGACGACTGCAAGGCAGCGCCGTAGCTCGACAGATGGATGAACTCGACCTGCGGAGCGAGACCGGCGTGATGCAGCGCCCGCAGCAGATCGGCGGCAAACATGAACGAACCCTTGAGGATCGCCACGACGAGAAGGCTCTCCGGCTTTTCCGCCGCCACCTCCTCGGCGACCGCGCGGGTGCGGTCCGCGATCGATCGCGCATCGTAGAGAACCCGGATGGATGGTCCGCCCGTCATCGATGCTCCGTCGAAGCCCCCGGCGCCTCGACCGGATCGGCGAAGCTGACCACGAGGTCGCGACCGTCTTCGGGAGGTGTCGCGAGCCGGCTCCGGAACACCACGGATTCGCCCGCGTCGAGGCGAGGTTTCGGGGCCGATGCGGTCCAACTGTAGAGCGCGACGCGGGTCCTGTCCCGCAGCGTGAACCTCAGCCGCGGCACGGCCGTGGTCTCGCGGCGCAGGTTGCTGATCTTGCCCTCCAGCGTCAGCATCGGCGGCGCGCCCTCGGCGGCGGCTTCGAGCGTGCCCCGCACGGCGTCGAGGGCGAGGCCGCGCAGGTTGACCTTAAGCCCGATGGCTTCGTAGAGGACAGCGCTCTGCGGCAGGGCGCGAACTACGTCGTCCTTGCGCGCCACGCCGGTCATGGCCGCGACCAGGAGCACGAAGCCGATGGCGATGGTCGCGGCATTGCGCCAGGACCGGCGCAGGCTACCCGCGATCCGGGCGCGCTGGTGAGGGCGCGGCGGGGGAGCGACCGAGAAGCCGTGCCGGCCGGATCGCGTTTCCGCCACGATTTCCGGGCCATGATCGGGACCGAACAGGGCAAAGACGTTGCTGGGGCCGCCCTCGCCCTTCACGGTCCAGCATTCGCGGCATTGGGCGCAGCGCAGGGTACGGCCGGCGGCCTTTTGGAACAGGCTCGTCGGCAGGTCGTAAGAGCTGGAACAGGTGGGGCAGCGGATCAGCATGTGCGGGACGCTTCGGCAACGACGGTGACGTACTTCGCCGCTCTCAGGGTTAAGGCGCGGTTAAATGGACGGTGCTAGACATCATCGAAGCCTGACGACGTTCGCTGGGGTGGCGCTTGGTCCGCTTTGAGAAGGACCTCAGCTTCGCCATCGAGCCGCGGAGTTTCCAGTTCCTGACGGGACCCTCGGGAGCGGGCAAGACGACCTTGCTGCGCTTGATCCTGCTCGCCTTGAAGCCGACCCGGGGGCTGATCACCCTCTTCGGACGGGACTCGGCCACCCTGGACAAGGACACGATCACCGGGATGCGCCGGCGCATCGGCGTGGTGTTTCAGGACTTTCGCCTGCTCGACCACCTGTCCACCTACGAGAACGTCGCCTTGCCGCTGCGGGTGCAGGGACGCGAGGAGCGTGGCTATCGGACCGAGGTGGTGGAACTGCTGCGCTGGGTCGGCCTCGGCGAGCGCATGCA
>CAXSEU010000102.1:4782-10027 GCA_964236485.1 uncultured Lichenihabitans sp.
CCTCTTGGGGGGTGAGAAGCAGCGCGCCGCCATCGCCAGGGCCCTCATCGTCCGGCCCGAACTGCTGCTGGCCGATGAGCCGACCGGCAATGTCGATCCGTCGCTGGCGCGCAGGCTCCTGCGCCTGTTCACCGAACTGCACAAGTCCGGAACATCCGTGGTGATCGCCACGCACGACCTCGCCTTGATGGACCAGTTCGGCGACGCCCGGCGGCTCGTCCTCGGCGACCGCCGCCTCTACGTCTACGATTGAGAGGTCAATGTCCGCCCCCGAGACGCGGTCGAGGTCCCCCGCCGCCGCCGAACCCGGCGAGATCGCCTTCGCGCCACGCCGGGACGTCCCGCTCGTGCCCGCCGCCTCCATCGCGGGCCGGGCCCTCGTCACGGTGATCGCGATCATGACCTTCCTGGCGTCGATCGCGGCCGGCGGCGCCCTGCTGATCGCCTCGGCATCGGAGGACTGGCAGCGATCGGTCGCCCGGGAGGTGACGATCCAGGTGCGTCCCGTCACGGGCCGCGATCTCGACGCCGAGGTCGCCAAGGCCGCGGAGCTCGCACGCCAGGCCCGTGGCATCCGCGAGGTGAGCGCCCTTGGCAAGGAGGAGGCGCAGAAGATGCTCGAGCCCTGGCTCGGCAGCGGCCTCGACCTCTCCGATTTGCCGATCCCGCGGCTGATCGTCGTCAAGCTCGGGCCCGGCGCCGCACCCGACCTGTCGGCCTTGCGCCGGCAGCTCGAGGATGCGGTGGCGGGCGTCAGCCTCGACGATCACCAGCTTTGGCTCTCCCGGCTCGCCACCATGGCGAATACCCTCGTCGCCGCCGGCGCCTTGATCTTCCTGCTGGTCCTGGGCGCGATGGCCCTCGCGGTGGGCTTTGCGACCCGCGGCGTCATGGCGGGCAACCGAGAGATCGTGAGCATCCTGCATTTCGTCGGCGCCGAAGACGGGTTCATCGCCGGCGAATTCCAGCGGCACTTCCGCCGCCTGGGGCTCAAGGGCGGCCTCGTCGGGGGCGGTGCCGCCGCCCTGGCCTTCCTCGTCGGCGGGATCGCTTCGTCGGCCTTCGCGGCGACGCCGGGGGGCGAGGAGTTGCAAGCCCTGTTCGGCGCTTTCGGGCTCGGGGCGCCGGGCTATGTGGCGATCCTCGCCATCTCGGTCGGCGTGGCGCTCGCCACGGGCGCCGTGTCGCGAGCCATCGTGTTCCGCCATCTGAGGCGCATCGAATGAGGCGCCGACGCTCGGGGGCGCGGTGGATCGCGCCGACAACGACCTTGGCCGGTGTGCTTGCCCTCGCCTGGAGCTTCACCAGTTTCCTGGCGCAGATCGAGCCCGACACGACGCCGGAGCCCGCCCGCCATGCCGAAGGCGCCGTCGCCCTTACGGGGGGACCCGACCGCATCGCCGAGGCGGTCGAACTTCTGGCACGCGGCGACGCCGACCGGCTGCTGATCACCGGCGTCAATCCCTCGACCAGCCGGGCCAACCTGGCACAACAGACGCCCCGCGCCCGGGCGCTCTACGGCTGCTGCATCGAACTCGGGTACGAAGCCGCCAACACGGTCGGCAATGCCACGGAAACGGAGCGCTGGGCCCGCGCGCACCACATCCGCAACCTCATCGTGGTCACCTCGAACTATCACATGCCGCGGGCGCTGGCCGAGATCGGCTCGCTGCTTCCCGACGTCGATCTCATCGCCTACCCTGTCGTGTCCGATCATGATCGCCGGTGGTGGGCCGACGCATCGCGAGCCAGAATGATTGTGACGGAATATCTGAAGTACATGGCCGCGCAGGTGCGGCTACGGCTGGCGCCGCCCAGGCCGGACATGGCCGAGGCGGCGGCGGCCGGTTGAGCGGCGCCGGCCTCGCGAAGCCGCGTCGGTCGCGCTTTCGCCGAAATCGATCCGGATAAGGCCTGTCCTCAACCATCGGTTCCCCATGGCAGACCCTCCCACGCGTCTTTACCTGGTGACGCCACCGCTCGCGTCGATGGCGGACCTGCCGACGGGTTTCAGCGAGGTGATGAAGAGCGGCGAGGTCGCCTGCCTGTTGCTGCGCCTGCGCGAGATGCCAGAGCGCTCGGCCAAGGAGATCGTCCGCGAGGTCGCCGGGGTGGTCCAGGATCTCGGGATCGCGCTGCTGGTCGAGGATGCGCGCGTCGCCGCCCATAGCGGAGCCGACGGTGTGCATGTGTCGGACGCCGGCGAGGTCTTCGCCGACGCACTCGACAGCCTGAAGCCAGAGCGCATCGTCGGCATCGGCGGCGCCCTGTCGCGCGACGACGCCATGCGGGCGGGCGAGGCAGGTGCGGACTATCTGCTGTTCGGCATGGCCGAGGGCGCCGCCGCGGCCGAGACTCTAGAGGCGGTCGCCTGGTGGGCCGAGATCTTCAATGTCCCCTGCGTCGGCTACGCGGCCACGCTCGCCGAAGTCGAGGGCCTGGCTGTGGCGGGAGCCGAATTCGTGGCGCTCGGCGAGGCGATCTGGTATGACCCGCGTGGCGCGGCCGAGGCGCTCGCCGAAGCGAAAGCGACCCTCCGCCGCGTCGCCGGCGCCGGAGCTTCCGCGTGAGAGCCTCGGGCGCCACGCTCGCCTCTCTCCTTGTCGCGGTCCTCGGATCCCTGGTTCATCATGCCGCCCTGGGGCAAGTTCTGGTTCCCTCGCCCTTCGGCCAACTTCCCTCGCCGGCTGCCGAGGTCCCGATGCCGAGCCGCGAGCCGCCCTCCGCCCTGCCGCCCGATCTCGCCTTCGGGGCTTTCCAGCGTGGGTATTTCACGACCGCCCTGCGGGAAGCCAGCAAGCGACTGTCGGACAACCCGCGGGACGCCGCCGCCATGGTGCTGATCGGCGAACTCTACGCCCAGGGGTTGTCGGTCAAGAAGGATCCGGAAGAGGCGGCGCACTGGTACAGGCTCGCCGCCGAGCATGGTAATCGCGAGGGCGCCTTCGCCTATGGCATGGCGCTGCTGAACGGGGACGGCGTCGCCAAGGACGAGGCGGCGGCCAAGACCGCTTTCGAGCAAGCGGCCACCGCCGGTCACGCGGGTGCGCTCTACAACCTCGGCGTGCTGGCGATCGGCGGCCCAGGCGGCGCGAAGGATTTCAAGACGGCCGCCGAGGATTTCCGGAAAGCCGCCGATGCGGGCGACCTCGACGCGATGTTCGGGCTGGCGACGCTCTATCGCGGCGGCGAGGGGGTGGCGCGCGATCCCGCCGAAGCCGCCAAGCTGTTCAAGCAGGCGGACGACCAGAAGCATCCCGGCGCCGAGGTCGAATATGCCATCATGGCGTTCAACGGCGACGGCATGCCGAAGGACGAGGGCGTGGCGGCGCGCTATTTCCTGCGGGCCGCGCAGGAGGGCAACCCCGTCGCCGCGAACCGGCTCGCGCGGCTCTACGCGGCCGGCCGCGGCCTCTCCAAGGACCCTCTGCTGGCGGCGCGGTGGCACCTGCTGGCCCGGGCGAAAGGCATCCCGGATGCCTGGCTCGACGGCGTGCTGGCTTCCCTTTCGGTCGCCGACAAGGCGAAGGTCGAGGAGGACCTGCGCAAGACCCTGGCGAATTGATGCTTCGGTCAGCAAGGTTCTCGCTCTGGTTCCCGTCTGTCTGGTGTCTCGTCATCGCGGACATCCATGTTAAACCATTTCCGCAGGGCCACTTGCGTCGAACGTAGGATTTGAGACCCGAAGATGATCCGCTCCGCCTTGATGAACGTGATGACCGCCGCCGTGCTGAAGGCCGGGCGAGGCTTGAAACGGGACTTCGGTGAGATCGAGAACCTGCAGGTCTCGGTCAAGGGGCCGGGCGATTTCGTCAGCGCCGCCGACCATCGGGCTGAAAAGACCCTGTTCGAAGAGCTGAACAAGGCGCGGCCCGGCTACGGCTTCCTCATGGAGGAGAGCGGCACGGTCGAAGGCTCGGACAAGAGCCACATCTGGCATATCGACCCGCTCGACGGCACCACCAACTTCCTGCACGGCCTGCCGCTCTTCGCCACGTCGGTGGGGCTCGAGCGCGAGGGCGCGCTGGTGGCCGGCGTCATCTACAATCCCGCCACGGATGACATGTTCTTCACCGAACGCGGCCAGGGCGCCTATCACAACAACCGCCGGCTCCGGGTCGCGGCCCGGCGCGACATCGCGGAAGCCCTGGTCGGTTGCGGCATGCCGGCGATCGGCAAGGCGGAAGCGCATCCGCGCTTCAAGGCCGAACTGGCCGAGGTCCTGGCCCGGGTGGGCGCCTTGCGGCACCTCGGCGCGGCGGCGCTCGATCTCGCCTTCGTGGCGGCCGGAAGCTTCGATGCCTATTGGCAGCGCGGCATCAAGTCGTGGGACGTCGCGGCCGCGACGCTGCTGGTCAGGGAGGCCGGCGGCTTCGTCACCACGGCCGACGGCGGCGACGACGTTCTGACGGCGGGATCGATCATCGCGGGCAACGAGACCATGCACCGCCAGCTGCTCGACATCCTGCGCAAGGTGCGATGAGCCTCAATTCCAAAACAATCGCGGTTCACGTGAGAAACTGTTAGACAGCATCGGTCGAGCGGTCCTGATCATTGAGCCTGTCGTGGTGCCGAGCCACGGGGTCGACATCGAGGGAACCAGCGCATCTTTTGAGGGGCAGCGTGCCAATGGCGACACGGAATGACCCTTTCAGGCTGTCATCGCCGCATATCTTTCTGGTCCGGATGGTGGTCTTCCTCATCCTGGCCGGCTTCATCGTGCTGATCCTCAACAAGCAGATCGCGCATGCCTTCATGGCCAACCCGCCGCTGAACGGGCTGATCCTCGGCGTTCTGATGGTCGGCATCCTCCTCGGTCTTCGGCAGGTGTTCCGGCTGTTTCCCGAGATCCGCTGGGCCAACTATGTCGACGATCCCGAGGCCCGTCCGGCGAAGCCGCCGACGCTGCTTGCCCCCATGGCGACGCTGCTGGCGGGCCGCGAGGGAGGCGCCCGCTCCATCTCGACCCTGACGCTGCGCACCATCCTGGATGCCGTGGGGACCCGGCTGGACGAGTCGCGCGAGATCGCCCGTTACCTGACCGGCCTCCTGATCTTCCTCGGCCTGCTCGGGACGTTCTGGGGCCTGCTCGAGACCGTCGCCTCGATCGCCGGGGTCATCAAATCCATGCAGACGACGGGCGACAGTTCGGCCATGTTCGATGACCTCAAGAACGGACTCGCGACACCCATCACCAACATAAACATATCCTTCACATCCTCACTATTCAACCTTACAGGATCAC
>CAXSEU010000103.1:0-9980 GCA_964236485.1 uncultured Lichenihabitans sp.
CGCCGCGGCCACGGCGACAGCATGGCCCTGCCGGCCGGACGAGCGATTGGCCAGGTAGCGCACGGGGTCGATCGGCTCGTGCGTCGGCCCCGACGTGACGACCACCCGTCTGCCCCGGAGGAGGCGCGGGGCCTCTCCTCCCAACGTAAGGCCCGGCGGCAGGGGCTTCAGGGTCCCGGCCTTGAGCGTCCGGGCGATGGCCGCGACAATGTCCAGCGGCTCCGCCATGCGGCCGGGCCCGAATTCGCCGCAGGCCATGGCGCCATCCTCCGGTCCCACGAACCGGACACCGTCCGCCTCCAACAGGGCGCGATTGCGCGCCGTCGCGGGATGCAGCCACATCCGGAGGTTCATGGCGGGCGCGACGAGCACGGTCTTGTCGGTGGCGAGCAGCAGGGTCGAGGCGAGGTCGTCGGCGTGTCCATGCGCCATCTTGGCCATCAGTCCTGCCGTGGCGGGCGCCACCACCAACAGATCGGCGTCCCGGGACAGCTCGATGTGCCCCATGGCGGCTTCGCCCGTCGGCGAGAAGAGATCGTCGTAGACCGTGTCGCCCGTGAGAGAGGCGACCGACAATGGCGTGACGAACTGCTTGGCGGCGGCCGTCATGACGGCCCGGACGGCGGCGCCCCGCTCGCGCAGCCGCCGGATCAGATCGAGGCTCTTATACGCCGCGATGCCGCCGCCCACGATGAGGAGGATGCGCTTGCCGGCGAAGATGCCTTCTTGTGCCGCCATGACGCCCGCCTTTGCCGATCCCAACACGAACGCGGGAGGCTCGCATCCCAGCGCACAAAAATTGTTCCACGACTGTATGCAGTCGAGCGACCCGAGGTGACTCGCCCGTTCCATCCTGGAACTATTCCCTTCGCCCTTCAGCTAGTGTTTCGATCCGCGCCCCTTCAATAGGCGACAATGGCAGGATACCTCTCCGGCCGCAGCCGGCAGTGAAGCAATGAGACGGGCGAGTCGTCCTTCTTTACCCCACTTCGGGCGTCGGGGCAACACTACCGCGTTCACTAGATGGAGGGCGACGGGTAAGTTCGCCCTCCATTGTTTTATTGACAGACCTTCCCGAATCGGATGAGTTTGCGCTCGGTACTCGCCGCGACCGAGCAGCCCGTTACCAGCCCTGAAAGCCGCGGGGCGCACGGTGCGCTCCGGAGCACTGGACTTTGATCCAGCACCCCGGAGTTACGGCATGTTTGTTTGTCGGTGGCCGAAGGCCGTAAGCGTGCGCGCTTACTGGCGCTTTAGGCTAGGTCGGTGGGAACCCGTGAGGGCCCACTGCCGATCACATCCTACCTGAAGCTTTCCGGCGCAGGGTAGGGTCGCGGCGGGTACCGCAGTCAAGACATAAGCGATTCGATGCTGATCGCAAAGCGGTCCAAGGCGTCTTGCGTTACCTTTAGAGCGAGCAAGTGTCCGCCGACCTCGGCTAAACTCAAACGCTCTGCTTGACGAAACAGACAGCTTACCGCAACCCTCTGAAGACCAGCGCGATGGCGATGACCCAGAGCGCGATGGCCAGCCACCTGACGCGCTTCGCCTCGGTCCGCGCGATGGCCTCGATCGTCTCGCCCGAGAGACCGAGGCCGTTCTCGGCCGCCGTTTGGAGCGACAGGACGATCTTTTCCGCCCGCACGAGCAGATCCGGCAGGGCCAGGGAGGCGCGCGCCAAGGCCATCAGCGAGGTGGCGGCGTCGCCGATCTTGCCGGCCGGCCCCAGATTGTCCTCGATCCAGCGGCGCACCACGGGTTCGGACGTCGCCCACATGTCGAGCTTCGGGTCGAGCGTGCGGCCGACCCCCTCCACGACCACCATGGTCTTCTGCAGCATCACGAGTTCGGTGCGGGTACGCATGTCGAACAGCGCCGTGATCTCGAACAGCAGGGTCAGCAGCTTCGCCATGGAGATCTGGTCGGCCGTGCGGGCGTGGATCGGCTCGCCGATCGCCCGAATGGCCTGGGCGAAATCCTCGACCCGATGGCGCTTGGGCACATAGCCGGCCTGAAAATGCAGCTCGGCGACGCGGTGATAGTCGCGGGTGATGAAGCCGTAGAGAATCTCCGCGAGGAACCGCCGCTCCTTCTGCCCGAGCCGCCCCATGATGCCGAAATCGACCGCTGTCAGCCGCCCCTGCTGGTCGACGAAGAGATTGCCCTGGTGCATGTCGGCGTGGAACAGGCCGTCGCGCATGGCGTGGCGCAAGAAGGCCTGGATCACCGTCCGCCCGAGGGCCGGCAGGTCGTAGCCCCGCTCCCGCAACCGCGCCACGTCCGACAGCGAGACGCCGTCCACCCATTCCAGCGTCAGCACCTCCTTGGCGGTGAGGTCCCAGTCGATCGCCGGCACATGGAAATCCGGATCGGCCTCGACATTCTCGGCGAATTCGGACGCCGCCGCCGCCTCGATGCGGAAATCCATCTCCATCGTGACCGATCGCGAAACCGTGTCCACGACCTCGGTGACTTTCAGCCGTTTGGCTTGAGAGGACCAGCGTTCGGCGATCCGCGCGGCGAAATCGAGGTCCGAGAGGTCCCGCTTGAAGCGCCGTTCGACGCCCGGCCGCATGACCTTGACGGCGACTTCGCCGCCGCCGCGCGCCTCGCTGCGCCTCGCCTTGTGAACCTGGGCCACCGAGGCGGCTGCCACGGGTTCGCTGAAGCTTTCGAAGGTTTCGGCGAGCGGCCGGTCGAACGCCGCCTCGATGATCGCGACCGCGACGCTGCGGGGGAATGGCCTGACGCGGTCCTGCAGGCTTTCGAGGTCCTTGACGGCCGCGGCCCCGACCACGTCGGGTCTCGTCGCCAGGAACTGGCCGAGCTTGATGTAGGAAGGGCCGAGGCGGCCCATCGCGGCCGCCAGCCGGTTGGCCTGCACGGCAGCCCTGGGGCGAGCCACGAGCCGCGCCAGCATCAGCGGCAGCCTGGCCTCGACGGGCACCATGCGCGGCTCGATCTCCGAGAACACCCCCTCGCGCGCCAGGACGAATCCGGCTCGCGCGAGCCGCATCACATGGCCGAGACCCGACAGCATGCCTCAGAGTTTCCAGGCCGAATGGATGGCGACGACGCCTCCCGTCAGCCGGGTCGCGGTGACGCGCCGGAACCCGGCCTGCGCGATCATGTCCGAGAAGGTCTCGACCCCCGGAAACCTGCGGATGGATTCGACGAGATAGCGATAGGGCTCGGCATCCCCGGCGATCAGCTTGCCCATGCGCGGGATCAGGCTGAACGAGAATCCGTCGTAGAGCTTGTCGAGCCCGGGAACGTCGACGGCGGAAAACTCGAGGCAGAGGAAGTGGCCGCCACGCTTGAGCACCCGGTGAGCCTCGGCCAGGGCGAGCGGGATGCGGGGCACGTTGCGGATGCCGAAGGCGATGGTGTAGCAATCGTAATGGGACCGGGGGAGGGGCAGGCTCTCCGCATTGCCGGCGACGAACCGCAGATCTTCTGCCCTCTGCCCGAGGCGCGCGCGCCCCACCCGCAGCATGTCGGCATTGATGTCGAGCATCGTCACTTCGGTGCGGGACCCCCCGGCATCGGCGACCCGGCGCGCCACGTCTCCCGTGCCACCCGCGACGTCGAGGTGCCGGAAGGGCTTGCTCCGGGACGGCTTGACCATCGAGACCAGGATGTCCTTCCACACGCGGTGAAGCCCTCCCGACATCACGTCGTTCATGATGTCGTAGCGGTCGGCGACCTTGTGGAACACGTCGTCGACCAGCCCCTGCTTGGTGTCGAGCGAGACGTCGGCGAAACCGAAATGCGTGGTCTCGGCGGACGCGGCCGGAGCGCGGGAGGGAGGCGAGGCTGTCATCGGGCCCTTCAGGAGATGCGGCGCAGGCGTGGCGCAACGGGTCCGCCATGCCTATCTGCACGACGACGCAACGCTTTAGCACCATGCCCGAACTTCCCGAAGTTGAAATCGTCCGTCGCGGACTGGCCCAGGCGATGACCGGGGCCACGCTCGCCCGCGTGACGCAGAACCGTGCCGATCTGCGCTTCCCCTTTCCGGAGCGGTTCGCCGAGCGCCTGGAAGGGCGACGCATCGACGCCGTGGGCCGCCGCGCCAAATATCTGATGATCGATCTCGACGACGGGAGCGTCCTCGCGTCGCACCTCGGCATGACGGGCTCGTTCAGGGTCGAGCGTCCGAGCGATAGGCACCGGCGGGCGGGCGGCGTTCACCCCTCATCCGGTCCTTCGGACCACCTTCTCCCGCAGGGGGAGAAGGGGTGCTTCCCCGGGGCTCCTTACTACGCCCGCGGACTGGCGGGTCCTCACGACCACGTCAGGTTCGAATGCGAAGGCGGCCTCGTGGTCACCTATAACGATCCACGGCGCTTCGGTTTCATGGTGCTGCTGCGCCGGGGCGAGGTGGACGTGCATCCGCTGTTCCGCGACATCGGCGTCGAGCCGCTGGGCGAGGCGTTCGATGCCGGCGTCCTCGCTCGCCTGATGGCCGGCAGGGCCGCGCCGCTGAAGGCGGCTTTGCTGGATCAGAAACTGATCGCCGGGCTCGGTAACATCTATGTCTGCGAGGCGCTGCACCGGGCCGGCCTCTCACCGCGCCGGAGGGCGGGCAGCATCGTGCTCAAGACCGGAGCGCCGTCGGCCCGGGCGGTGCGCCTCGCCGAGGCCATCCGTCAGGTACTGACCGAGGCCGTCGAGGCGGGGGGCTCGACCTTGAGGGATTATCGCCACGCCGATGGGTCGCTCGGAACCTTCCAGCACGGCTTCAGGGCCTATGACCGTGAGCATCAGGTCTGCGCGTCGGCGAACTGCCGCGGCCGCGTCCAGCGGATCGTTCAATCGGGCCGCTCGACCTTCTTTTGCGCCGGGTGCCAGCGCTGAGGGGAGCCGCAAGCCCCGCCTGCGGGCTTCACGGTCAGCCGCGCTCGTCGGTGGGGCCGCTCAAGGCCATGGTGGGTTGAACCTGGGGTGTGGTGCCAAGCGTCAGGATGATCTTGTCGCGCAGCGACGCGGCGATCTCCTCCTCCATGCCGGCCTGATGCTCGGCGGCTTCGGCGCGGACTTCCTCAGCCTGGGCTCGGGCTTCGGCAGCCTCGAGCTTCGCCTGCATCTCCACGATGCGGCTCTCGCATTCGTGAAGCTGGGTCTTCATGGCGCCGGCCAGGGCTTCCCACTCCTTGATGACCCGTTCCGATCCCTCGGCTTCGCTCTTGAGCCGATCGCGCAGTTCGGTGGCGACGACCTCCAGTTGCGTGCAACGGGTCTGCAGCACTTCGATCGTCGCGGCGGCGCGCGAGACGAGCGTCAGAGCCACCTCGTTCTCACCCTCGAGGTCTTTATAATGATCCCTCGCGGCACTCCGCGCGGTCTTGTCGCGCAGGTCGAGGTGACGGGAATGGAAATTGGCCGTCGCGATGCCGCCAAGCCTCCTCGCGAACTGCGCCGGCTGGTCCTCTCGGTCCGTCACACTCATAACTCATCTCCTGAAACACCTTGACACAAAATCGATAAAGTGTTGGGCGAACACAATGCTCATTCCTGGATGAAGAACGGTTATGGTTCGTCAAGGTTAACGCTTAAATATACTGTTCGCCGCAGCCATCGGGAGTCCAGCATTAACAGATGGCGGCATCGAAGCAAAGCCGACCTGGAAGGCTGCCCTCACCCGATCAGGGCCGTTCACGTGACGGCCGCTGGGGCCGGTAGGCCCAGAGCCTCCTCGGCGCGACCGCTCCGATCCCCCGCCTCGGCCCCGGATTTCCGCCGATGCGCGAGGCTGTTGATGGTCTGGAGGTTCGGCGCCCCCCAAAAGGCGAGGAGGTCCGGCCACGGCGCGTCGCGATGATCGCGCCACACCCTGTAGAGCGGCACGCGATGATCGACTTCAGCGCTCTTCAGCAGCCGCAGGCCCGAAACCGGACAGTGACGCCCCTGACGCCTGCGTAGCAGCCGCACGTGATCGCGCGGCGTCATCCAGAATTTCCATGCAGCGATGCAGCAGGCATGCCACCTCGTCCGGTGGTTCGGCTTGCCCTCGCCCCATAGATCGAGGTGCCAGCCGAAGCGGAACACCGGCTGGCCGCAGATGCGACATGAGCCGGCGCCTCGCGAATAGGCGGCTTCCCGAAAGGGCGCGGGCGGCACGCGAAAGCTCCGGCCGAGGCCGTCCTCGGCCTCGCGGGAGAGCCGCCACCTCCAGCCCTCCGGCTGGCCGGTTTTTTGGGCGAGCGCACGGGCCAGCCTGTCGGCTCGCAGCGGATGGGTGTGCCAGTAACTCTCCACCGCGAGGCGGGGCAGCGGCGGCGTCAACGGTCGCGCCAGGGCGTGCACCAGGACCTCGGCTGGAAACACGGCAGGCAGCGCCTTCTCCAAGCGGCTGCGCGAGCGGGCGTTGCGCTCCTCTCTCCAGGACGACATCAGGTCTCGCCCATGCGCGCTACCGAGGCTTCCGCTTTGGACGCGCCGCGGCGGCCACGCTCCACAGGGCTCGGACCGCATGATCCTGCGCCAGCCGCGGGTCGGACCGGACCGCCTGAACGGCTTCGCCAAGCCGACCGATCGTGCGTCCCAGCATGTCGATGCCGAGGGTTTCGATCTGACGGTCGATCGCCGCCTTGCGGCGGGGCGAGACGCCAGCGCGAAAGCCGGCGCCGCCCCCGTCTCCCGAACCCGATAGCTTGGCGCGCTGGAGCATCACGGCATGCCTCAAAGCGCTGCCCAGCAACTGCCCGGCATCGGCCGGGCCGAGGTGCAGCTTGCGCAAGGCCTCGTCGAGCGTCGCGGTCTCGCCCGAGAAAGCCGCGTCGATGGCCTGGTCGAAGGCCTGAACGGAGGCATCGGCCACGGCCGCCTCGACATCCTCGACGCCGATCGATCCGGTCCCGTGGGCATAGAGCAGGAGCTTGCCGAGTTCGGATCGGCTGGCGAGGCGGTCGGCCCCGAGCAGGGAGGCGAGGAGGTGCTTCGCCTCGGCCGCTATGGTCAGGCCGGCACCCGCGACTTCGGCGTCGATCAGGGCCGCGACCTCGCGCTCGCCATCGGGGAAACATTCGACCGAAGCGCCGAACCTGCTGCGCTCGATCGCTCGGCGCAGAGGCGCGTCACGCTTCAGCACCCCGGCTTCGATGACCACGGGACAGGGGGACGGCGTCTCGAGGAACAGCTCGACCGCCGCGGTGATGTTCCTACCGTTGCTGTCCACCAGCACCGCGCGGCGGCCGCCGAACAGCGGCACCGTGCGGGCTTCGTCGCTGAGACGGGGCGTATCGCGCGCGACATCCTCGCCGCTGAGGCGGACGAGCTGGAACGGATCCGTTGGATCGTCGACCACGGCCTTGACGACCCGGCGAACGCGTTCGCTGACGAGCCCCACGTCGGCGCCGAAGATCAAGAAGGCCGAAAAAGAGCCGATGTCCCGGGAGAGGAGCCGTTCGACCTCCGATCCCCTGATCGCCACCACGGCCTGCGCTCAGACCAAAGCGCGCGGCCGAAGCGTCGGCCAGGGTGGAGCGGCGAGGCGTTGACAGGAGTTCTCACTCACCGGTGGCATCTCCGGTCGCATCTCCGGCCGGGGAGGCGCGACTCGGAAGGGTGCTGGCGTCCGATGTCACACCGACCGGCGGCGGAGACGGCGAAGTGACGGGAACGGCGGGCTTGGGTCTCGGACTCGCCAGATCGGCGGCGGTCCGCGTCGTCAGCTGGTCGGCCAGCGTTCTGGCATTGCGGATCTCGGCGTCGTGGGAAGCGGCGATATTGGCGTAGCGCTGTTCCGACCGATCGTAGGATGCCGCGCTCGTCACGGTGCCCGTCACCAATGGCACGGTGCCGCCGATCGGCGTCAGCGTATAGTCGACATCGGTGATGACGGTTGCATTCTGCGGGCGCTGGGTGACGACATCGATGAGCGCCGTCTGCACCCGTTCGCGTGCCTTGAGCGTCAGCCTGTACTTGGGCGGGACGCTTTCACCGGTGCCGTTGAGATTGGTGAGCAGTTGGTCATGCAGGTAATGCCCCAGCCGGTCCGGCACGGGATCGACCGCGATGGCTTTCAGTTCCGAGCCAAGGTGCCCACCGACGGAAGAATACATGGGTTGCAGGCAGCCGCCGAGACCGGAGCCGATCAGGCCGACGCAGAGCAATCGCGCGGGGAGGCTAGACCACGACATTGACGATCCTCGACGGTACGACGATGACTTTCTTGGCGGGACGCCCTTCGAGCGCCCTCTGGATGGAGTCGAGCGCCAAGGCCCCCGCCGTCACGGCTTCGGCATCGGCGTCGCGGCCGATCACGAGGTCGCCCCGCTTGCGGCCGTTCACTTGAACCGGCAGGGTGATGACGTCGTCGACGACCAGCCGCCGATCGGCCGCCGGCCAGGACGCCGAGGAGGCAAGATCGGCGTGGCCGAGCGCCGACCAGCACGCTTCGCTGAGGTGCGGCATGAAGGGTGCCACCACCAGCACCAGGATATCGGCCGCCTCGCGAAAAGCCCGGGCCAGCGGACTTCCGGGCCGAACCGGTTCCTCGATCTCCGCCAATACGGCCCACTGGGCGTTGGTCAATTCATAGATATGCGCCACGCAGCGGTTGAAGCGCAGCCGCTCGATGTCCGCCTCCACGCGAACCAGCGCCCTGTGGGCGGCCTTACGCACCGCGAGCGCGGCGCCATCCTCGCCCGTCGGACCGAGCGGGCCTTCGCCGACCTCGAAGCGCGACAGTTCGCCGACGAGCCGCCACAGCCGCTGCACGAACTTCGCCGCACCCTGCACGCCTTCCTCGGTCCAGATGACGTCGCGGTCGGGCGGGCTGTCCGAGAGCATGAACCAGCGGGCCGTGTCGGCGCCATAGCTCTCGATGATGTCGTCCGGATCGACGATGTTGCGCTTGGACTTCGACATCTTCTCGATCGGGCCGATCGAGACCGGCGTGCCGTCGGAGAGCAGCGTGGCCCGGCGCTCGACGCCCGTTCCCTCGACGCGGATCTCCTCGGGCGACACCCAGGCGCCGTCCGGCGACTTATAGGTCTCGTGCACCACCATCCCTTGCGTGAAGAGGCCCGCGAAGGGCTCGTCGAGGTGGAGCCAGCCGACCTTGCGCATGGCCCGGGTGAAGAAGCGCGAATAGAGCAGGTGCAGGATCGCGTGCTCGATGCCGCCGATGTACTGATCGACCGCCAGCAGCCGGTCGGCGACCTTCGGCGTCGTCGGCGCCTCGGTGTTCCAGGGGTCGGTGAAGCGGGCGAAATACCACGAGGAATCGACGAAGGTGTCCATCGTGTCGGTCTCGCGCCGTCCATCGCCGCCGCAGCGCGGACAGGGCACGCGGCTCCAGGTGGGATGCCGGTCGAGCGGGTTGCCGGGCTGGTCGAAGCTGACGTCCCCGGGCAGCGTCACCGGCAGGTCCTCGCGCGGCACGGGAACCGCCCCGCAAGCGGCGCAGTGGACGACCGGGATGGGGCAGCCCCAGTAGCGCTGGCGCGAGATGCCCCAGTCGCGCAGCTTGAAATTGACCTGGCGCCGGGCCTGCGGCTCGCCCCCGAGCGACGCGGCTTCGAGCCGGGACGCCACGACGTCCTTGGCCTCGTCGACCGAAAGGCCGTCGAGGAAGCGCGAGTTGATCAGCCGCCCATCGTCCGTGAAGGCCTCCTCGCAAACCGCGAAGTCCCCGGGCGCGGTGCCGAGCGGGCAGACCACGGGCACCACCAGCAGGTTCTTCGAGCGCGCGAAGTCGAGATCGCGCTGGTCATGCGCCGGGCAGCCGAAGATGGCGCCCGTGCCGTAGTCCATCAGGATGAAATTGGCCACATAGACGGGCAGGGCCCAGGAAGGATCGAAGGGATGGAGCGCCCGGATGCCGGTATCGAACCCCCGCTTCTCGGCCGTCTCCAGCGCCGCCACGGAGGTGCCGAGCCGGCGGCAGTCCTCGATGAACGTCGCGAGAGCGGGGTCGCGCCGAGCCGCCGAGGCGGCCAGGGGATGGTCGGGGGCGACCGCGAGGAAGCTTG
>CAXSEU010000104.1:0-6855 GCA_964236485.1 uncultured Lichenihabitans sp.
AACGTCAGCAGCGCGGCTTGCTTGACCGGGTCCAACTCGTTCTCGGCGGCTTCAAACGCGCGCAACGTGCGTCGGCGAATCTCAGTGGCTTGCTCGAGGGTTTTGAGACCGGGTGCAAACTCTTCCCATTCCGGATGACCGAAATAACTGTGCTGAGCGCCGCAGCCCAACACCAAATAGTCGTATTCAATTTCAATGTCCGATCCGGTAAAGCGCACCATGCGCGTATCGAGATTGACGGCCTCGACTTCCGCCATGTGAACTTGGACGTTATCGACATTTGAGAATTCGGAGCGGATCGGCACTGCAATATCTCCGGGGTTGAGCCCGGCGGTGGCCACGCCCACCGTCGAGGAGCCGAGGTTCAGCGCGTCCTTGACGGCCGAAAGTGCGCCGGTGTCCGATTTCATCGTGGTCGCGATCGACCAGTAAGCGGCGTTGTCGGAGGCGTCCCTGACGCGCAGGCCCGAGGAAATCTGGCTCTGGACCTGCTGCAGGGACTTCTGCGTCGAAGACAGGTTCTGCAGGGCGGTCAACGCCGACATGTTGGTGAGGAGGCTGGTCATCGTCTGATGTTCCGGGTTGGTTGGGGCTGTTCTGGCGGACATCCCGGGTGAACCGGAACGCGGAAGGCGGCGTCATGCCTTCGGACCGATGAGCATCCTGTGCCGATGCGCGTCCAATTCCGCGTGGTTCAAGACGTAACCGACCGTGGTTACGGAAGCTTTAAGCGTAACCGCCCGTCAACCTTAACGGCAGGGTTCAAGAAAACGATCGGACGAGGCTGCCGACCAGCATGTTCCAGCCATCGATGAGGATGAAGAACAGGATCTTCATCGGCAGCGACAGCACGGCCGGCGGCAGCATCATCATGCCCATGGACATCGTCAGCGTCGAGACGATCATGTCGATGACGAGGAACGGCAGCGCGATCAGGAAACCGATTTCGAAGCCGCGACGGATCTCGGAGATCATGAAGGCCGGAACCAGGATCCGGAGGTCCACCGTGCTGCGGTCCCCCGTCCGAAGATCGTCCTTGGCAAGATCGTCGAAGAGCCTCAGATCCTTGTCGCGCACCTGCGAGAGCATGAATTCGCGGAACGGCTGCGTGATCTTCCCGAAAGCCTCGCTTTCCGAAATCTTGTTGTCGAGCAGGGGCTGCAGTCCCGTGGTCCAGGCGCGATCGAAGGTGGGCGCCATGACGTAGAAGGTCATGAACAGGGCGAGACTGATCAGGATGATGTTGGAGGGCGTCGTCTGCAGTCCGATGCTCGAGCGCAGGAACGAGAACGCGATGGCGAACCGGGTGAAGCTCGTCACCATGACGAGCAGGCCCGGCGCGATGGACAGGACGGTGAGCAGGCCGACGAGCTGGACGATCCTGCCGCTCGCCGCCCCGCCGGCCTGCGGCAGCACGCTGCCAAGGTCGATCGACTGGGCCGAGGCCGCCACCGTCATGCCGACGAGGCCCGCCGCCGCGAACCACAGAACCTTCATTGCACGACCAGCATCTCGATCACCAGTTCCCGCACACGGCCGTCCGAGCGCAAGGAAGCCCTCTCGTTCAGGTCTTCCCGAAGGTGCTGCAAGCCACTCGCACCCTGCAGCTGGGCAACCGTCAGCGTCTTCACGAAGGCGAGCACATCCTCGCCGATCCGCGCCGAGAGCACGTCGATCTGAGCCGAATCGCTTTTGTCGTAAACGATGGCGGTTTGCAAGCGCACCCAGGCGCCTTCGGGCGCCAGAAGATTGGTGAGGACGGGCTGAAGTTCCTTGACGGCCGAGGACGCGGCCTCCTGGGGGTGCGGCGCGGGTGCGCCCGCGGCCGGCGGCGAGGCCTGCGCCCGGACGGCGGAAACGATCCGCGAGCCGACCAGCGCCCCCCCGCCTCCCGCCGCGACCGTCAACGCCAGAAGGGGGACTACCGTCCCCATCAGCAGGCTAGGCTTCTTGTCGGACGCCATGGCGGCACTCCTTCGCGACGGGGCGAGACGCCGTCATGCCGGATCGGCCCGCCGGTCAGAAAGGCTTGACGGCATTGTAGATCTGGTGGCCCCAGCTCGGGTTCTGCATCTCGGACATGCGGCCGCGGCCGCCGTAGGAGATCCGCGCCTCGGCGATCTTGGTGTAGGGGATCGTGTTGTCCTTGGAGATGTCGCGCGGGCGCACCACGCCGGCGACCTCGAGCACCCGAAGTTCCTCGTTGACGCGCACCTCCTGCGAGCCGCTGATCAGCATGTTGCCGTCGGGCAGCACGCCCGTGATGATCGCCGCGACGGACACCCTTATCTTGTCGGACCTGTCGATGCTGCTGGTGCCTTTCGATTCGGTGTCGGACTTCAGGTTGAATTGGGGCGCGATCTTGAACGGGGTGGATCCGAGGCCCGTGGTGAGGTCGAACCCGTTGCCGACCGTCGCCTCGTTCTTGAGATCGGAGTTGTTGCCGAGGGTCGCCTTCTCGTCCATGTCCATCGTCACCGTAAGCACATCCCCCACCCGCGTGGCCCTCGGGTCGCGGAACAGGTTGGCGCGGTCGTCGTCCCACAAGGATTGCGGGCTGGAACGCGGCGCCGCCGGAAACCCGTAGGCGGCGAAATTCGAGACGTCCGACTGCAGGCCGCGGCCCACGGGAGACATCGTCGGCGTATGATTGATGTCCTGGAGCGGCGTCCCGCCGCAGCCCGCGAGGAGCAGCAGGCAGGGCATCAAGGCGGCGGCCCGCGTCATGACTTCTTGCCGTCGGCGGCCGGAACCAGGGCCGACATGGTGGTGACGAGGCGAACAGCTCGATCGGGAGCGATCTCGTTGAGGATGGCGCTGGCCTTCTGGGCGGTGAGCTGCGACAGGATGGCCGCCGCGGCGCCGTCGTCCATGGCCGCGATCTGCAAGGCGGCGGTTTCGGGCTTCATCTTGGCATAGATGTCCACGAGGGCGGTCTTGGCGCGCTTCAAGGCATCGTTGTAACGGTTGAGGATGTCCCTGACCTCGGCCTGGCGAGCGTCGAGGTCGGCGAGGCGCTGCTTGATCCGCGTCTCGGCTTCGGCGAGTTTCTTGGACTGCCAGGCGAACCTCGCGTCGGCCGCCGCGGCCGCGATGTTCTGGCAATATCGCTGCGCATCGGACATGGGCGGGGCCACATCCGCCGTCGCGGACGGGACAGGGCCGGCGGCCGGGACGGCGGACACCGTCCCGGCCGCCGCGGGTGTCGCATCCACCCGAACGGGCTTGCCGGCACCGACCGGCTTCGGCTCGGCGCCGGGGAGTTTCAGCGGATCCGAGCTGTTCGCCAGGGCGCCGAGCCCGGGCCAGACGGCGAGAAGGGCGAAGATCGCCGCGGCGTGAAGACGCTTCGTCATGATGGCTTCCAAGCGCCTTTCCGGGGGCTCTGCCCGCGTTCGAGTGTGATGACGTGAGCTTGCCCCGGGCTGGCTCTCGGGCGTGCCGCCCTGAAGCCGGGTCTCCGCGGGCGGGTCCGACCTATTGCGCGATCAGATCCGCCTGGAGGGCGCCCGCCGACTTGATGGCTTGCAGGATCGCGATGATGCCGCTCGGCTTCAGCCCGATCTGGTTCAGCCCCTTGACCAGGGTTCTCAAGGTCGTGCCACCGAGGATGGTCAGCTCGCCCTTGGGCTCTTCGGACGAAATGGCGGTGCTCGGAACGACGGTGGCCTTGCCGCCCGACAGCGGAACCGGCTGGGACACCGACGGCGTCTCGGTGATCCTCACCGTCAGGCTGCCGTGCGTCACGGCGACGGTGGAGATCTGCACATCCTGGCCAATGACCACAGTGCCGGTCTTCTCGTCGATGATCACCCTGGCCGGAACGTCGGGATCGACCGTGAGGTCGCCGATCTCGGACATGAAGCGGGTGGTGTTGACCCCGGCCGGGCGGATCAGGGCGATGCGGCGCACGTCCTGCTCCTGGGCCGACTTCAAGCCGAAGCGCCTGCGGGTATAGGCGTTGATGGCGTCCGCGACGCGCACCGCCGTCTTGAAGTCGGGGTTCTTGAGACCGAGCGTCAGCGCACCCAGGGTCGCGAAAGCGTTGGGCGCCTCCCGCTCGACGATGCCGCCGTTGGCGATGCGTCCCGCGGTCGGCACCCCCTGGGTATAGGTTTCGGCCAGGCCCGTGGACGCCGAACCGGAGACCGATACGGCGCCCTGGGCCACCGCATGGGTCTGCCCGTCGCCCCCCATCAGCGGCGTCATCACCAAGGTGCCGCCCATCAGGGACGTGGCGTCCCCAAGGGCCGACACCGTAACGTCGAGCGGCGAACCACGCCCAACCATGGGAGGGAGATTGGCGGTGACGATGACGGCCGCGACGTTCTTGGCCCGGAGCGCCGTGCCCCGGACGTTGACCCCCATCTTGTCCAGCATGGACTGGACCGCCTGTTCGGTGAAGGGCGCGTTGCGCATCGTGTCGCCCGTGCCGAGCAGGCCGACCACGAGCCCGTAGCCGACGAGCTGGTTGTCGCGCATGCCTTCGAGCGTCACGATGTCCTTGATGCGGACCGACGCGAGCGCGCCTCCCGCCGAGGAACCCGCCCCGGCGATGCAAAGCGCCAGCGCGAGGCCGGCGGCGAGGCGGGTCATCAGCCGTTCCCCACGCGGACGCTGCCGTCGCCCTGGATGGTGCCCGAGATGGTCAGGCCGCTCTCGAGGTTGCGGACCGGGATCACGTCCCCCGACGCTCCCGATTGCAGCGCCGACGCATAGGTGCTGATCACGAGGCCGCCCTCGACGAAGGTCACCCTCACCATGGAGTTGACGCTGACGAGCTTGGGCTCCCCCACGGCGTTGCGGGGAATCGGCACGTTCGGCAGCAGCGTACGGCGCGAGGTCTTGCCCGCCACGGCGGCGCGGTCCGACACCATGGCGGCCTGCGCGGCATAGCCGTCGGGCATTTGCCGCTCGGTCAGCATTCCGTCCCTGATGATGTCCCCGGGATAGATGACCACCGTCGGCACGGGGATCGACTGGTCGGCGTCGGCGGGTAGGCTCACCGCGGCGATCGGCAGGGCGGCGAGCAGCAGGCGCGCTGCGTGGCGCAGCCCCCGGCCTATGGACGGAATCATCATGATTCAGCGGATCCCCTTGGAGAGCGTCTCACCCATCTGGTCGCACGCCTGGATGACCTTGGAATTCATCTCGTAGGCGCGTTGCGCCGAGATGAGGTCCGTGATTTCCTTCACCGGATCGACGTTGGAAGCCTCGAGGTAGCCCTGGCTTATGCTGCCGTACCCGGGGTCGCCCGGCACGCCGACCACGGGGGCGCCCGAGGCCGCCGACTCGCGGAACAGGTTGCTGCCGAGATGTTCGAGCCCAGCCTCGTTGGCGAAATTGGCGATCGTCAACTGCCCGAGCTGGGTCGGGGTCGCGGCCCCGGCCACGACCGCGTTCACGAGGCCGGTCTGGCTGACCGTGATGCTCGTGGTGTTCGGCGGCACGATGATCGCCGGGGACACCTGGTAGCCGTCGAGATTGACGAGTTGGCCGGCCGCGTTGGTGTTGAAGGCCCCGGCCCGCGAGTAGACGACCTCGTTGTTGGGCCCGGTGATCTGGAACCAGCCCCGCCCCTGCAGGGCGAGATCGAAGGTGTTGCCGGTGTTGGTCAGCGCGCCCTGCGTCTGCAGGTTGCGGATGGCCGCCGTCTTGACGCCGAGCCCGAGTTGGGCGCCCTCGGGGATGGTGCTGTCGTTGCCGCGGCTCGAGACGCCGTTGGCCCGCTGCGCCTCGTAGAGCAGGTCGGTGAACTCGGCCTTGCCGCGCTTGAATCCGGTCGTGTTGATGTTGGCGAGGTTGTTGGCGATGACCTCGACATTGGTCTGCTGGGCCGACATGCCGGTTGCGGCGATCGCGAGCGCTCTCATTCAGATCGTCCTTAAATCGACATGCGGGTGACTTCCTGGAAGGCCGCGACGGCCTTGTCCCGGATCGCGACCGTGGTCTGCAGGGATTCCTGCGCCGCCATGACGGCCGAGACGACGGCCTGCACGTCGGCGTTCCCCTTGATGCCGTCGATCGACATCGACTCGGCGGTTTTCAGGCTCTTCACCGTATCCGACGTCATCTGGGCCATCACCTGCCCGAAATCGGTGCCGGCGGAGGCCGCCGAGGCGGCGGCGTTGCCCGCCTGGCTGGCGACGGAAGGCGCCACCATCGAGAGGGCGGAGGAAATGAGGGGCAAGGCTGCGATCATGATGAACTCTTCAAAAGGTCGATGGTCATGGAGACCAGGTCGCGCGATTGCTTGAAGACCTGCAGGTCGGCCTCGTAGGACCGGTTGGCTTCCCGCATGTCGGCCATTTCCGTGATGATGTTGACGTTCGGCATCTTGACGATGCCGCTCGCGTCGGCCGCGGGATTGCCGGGGTCCTGCTGGGTGACGAAGTCCGAAGGATCCGTGCCGATCTGCTTGATCTGCACGGTGTTCATGCCCGACACCTTGTCGAGTTCGTTCTCGAAGGTGATCGTCTTGCGCCGGTAGGGATCGGCGCCGGGCGTCGCGCCCGTGGACTGGGCATTGGCGAGGTTTTCCGAGATGACGCGCAAGCGCGCCGACTGAGCCGCGAGGCCCGATCCGACGACGCGTAAGGAGGCCTGGAGGGCGTCCATCATGCGCTCAACTCCGCACGCTGCTCATCAGGAGGCCGTGGAAAGCCTTGACGATGCTGGTGTTCAGCGAATAGGCGCGGTTGACCTCCCCGGCCTTCATCATCTCCTGCTCCAGGCTGACCGAATTGCCGGACTCCGAGGTCTCCCAGGGGTCCTGCGGCTTCACGGACGCCGCTTGCTGCGCCGCCGGGCCGAGATCGAAATGGGCCGCGTTGGTCGAGGCGAGCTGCAGCTGGG
>CAXSEU010000104.1:6865-7654 GCA_964236485.1 uncultured Lichenihabitans sp.
GTCCGAATCCCAGCGCTCCGAGAGCTCGATGTGGAGCCGGCTGCGCGGGCGCTTCACGAAGTAGGGATGCCAGCCGAGCCCGATCGGCTGCACCACCTCGGCCCGGTATCCGGGCGTGTTGGCGTTCGAGACGTTGCTGGCGATGGTGGCCTGACTGAGCGACAACCAGCGGGCTTGCTTCGCCGCGAGATCGAGAAGGTAGATCGGTTCCACGGCAGCTTGTCCACCCAGCTCCAGACGTGCGGTCAGGCTGCGGGGGCAAGCTTGCACGAGCCTGTTCATCGTCGCATTCATCTGTAACGCGGCAAGAATTGGGCGCCATGCAACACGTTAACACTTCGTTAAATCAAGTGATCCTTCGCGCCGGAAGAATGGAAACGTTTTGTTAAGTATGTTGGCATTAAAACTTCCCTAACAGAGAAGCGCATCGGACCGGTCAACCCGGCGGATGCATCTGCGACAGGGGCAAGAGACATGCTGGTACTCATCGACGAGCGCGAGATCGTTGCCGCGGGTTACGCCGGCGGCTTCAAGGGCGAGGGCGTCTCGACCACCGGCTTCTCCCCCGTGGAATTCCGGGAGTGGGTGTCCACCGCCGCCGAGCACGATCTCGGGGCCGTCGAGGCCTTCCTGGTCGGCTCCGAGCTGCGCGGCACGGTCGGCTCGCTGGTCGGCGAGGGCGTGGAGGGCGCAGTACACATGACCATCGACCCACGGCTATGAGCTCCGGCGTGGCCTCGGTCGCCGACGACACCCACAACCTGGCGGCGATCGGCCCGGTGATCTCGA
>CAXSEU010000104.1:7664-9877 GCA_964236485.1 uncultured Lichenihabitans sp.
CTCGGGACCGTCAAAACCTTCCTAATCGGCAACTACCAGGACCGGATCGGCTACTGCCGATCCATCCGCGAAAAGTCGCGGGCGCCGATCATCGCCATCAACGAAACCCACTCGCTGGAGCAGACGCTCGACCTCTTCGCGGCCGGCTTCGACGATGTGGTGCGAAAGCCCATCCACGTCCGCGAACTCCTGGCCCGCGTCGATGCCATCCGGCGTCGTGCCCTCGTCAAGGACGACGAGTTCGTTTTCGGCGAAATCCGCGTCTTCTTCGATGGCCGCGACCCCGAAATCCGCGGCGAAGCGCTGCCCCTGCCGCGACGCGAGCGCCGCATCTTCGAATACCTCGTCAAGAACCGCGGCCGTCGCGTCAACAAGACGCAGATCTTCAACGCCATCTACGGCATCTTCGACGACAACATCGAGGAGAACGTCGTCGAAAGCCACGTCAGCAAGCTGCGCAAGAAGCTGCGGGCCAAGCTGGGCTACGATCCCATCGAGTCCAAGCGGTACCTCGGCTACTGCCTCGAAGCCCCACCGTCGCAGGCGTCGCGGCGGCACTGGCCGCTGGAGGCCGGCAAGCTCAGCCTCGACACCATGGCGGATGCAGCCGCCTGACGTGCCCGCGTTTCCTGCGCTGGCTTGAAGCCAGCCCGCCTTCGATCTCTTTTTGCCCTTCGGGCGTTGTCGCTTCGAAGACCAAAAGAGGGAGAGCGAACGATGCGTGCCATGATGGCGATGGATCCGGCCGGTCCGGGCCCGATGCCGGGCGGTCCCGGCCCGATGCCGGGAGAGCCCTTCCCGAGCCCCGTCTCGCCGCCGTTTCCGTCGGAAAACCCGCCCGACGATCCGATCGGCATCCCACCCGCTGGACCGGATGTGATCGATCCGGGCATCGGCGAGCCTCTCGGCATACCGCCCGGCGCGCCGCCCGAGATCCCGGGCATGGGCACCCCGCCCATGATGTGAGAATACCCGGCTTGAGGCGGGAGCCCGGGCGGCGTCAACCGACGACGGCTTCCGCCTCGATTTCGACCCGGTAGTCGCCGACGAGCCGCGAGACCTCGAGCAAGGTGTTGGCGGGCCGGATGTCGCCGAAGACACGGCCGTGCACTCGCGACACCGCCGCCCAGTCCTCGGCATCCGCGAGGTAGATGCGCGTGCGCACGACATCGGCGAGGCTGGCACCGAGCGCCGAGAGGCTCGCCGCGATCTTGTCGAGGATGAAGGTCGCCTGCCCGGCGGCATCGTCCGGACAGACGATTTCGCCGCCGCCATGCGTGGCCGTGGTGCCGCTGACCAGGACCCGGCCCCCGACCCGCGTCGCGCGCGAATAGCCGGCGATCGGCTCCCAGAGGCTGCCTGAGTCGACGCGCGAGCGGTCCGGTCTCACGCCGCTCGGCGTCGCCTCGAAATAGCGTGGCACCTCGGCGAGGTGATGGGTGAGGTCGCCCGAGGCGGTCAGGAACGGCGGGCGCCGGTACTCGTCGCCGCAATCCCCCGGGATCGGTGTCGTCAGGGCCAGCGCCTCATCGAGGATCGCGTGGTCGGCTCGGTCGAGGTCGAAAGCGAAGCAGCGGAGGTTGTCGGCGCCATGCTGGTTCTCGCCGAGCCGGGCACCGACGATCACGGCCGCCACGGCCGGATGGTCCAGCACCCAGCGGGTCGCGACATTGGCGATGGACACCGCGTGGCGCTTCGCGACCCGGTCGGCCGCCCGGAGCAGCATCTGGAACACGCCCCAGCCCCCGACGGCGTCGACGAAGCGCTTGTACTTGCTCTTGCTCCAGTCCGCGATGCGGCCCGCCCCGGGTTCCGGCCGGCCGAGCCAGCGTTCCGACAGCAGGCCGCCGGCCAGCGTGCCATAGGCCAGCAGTTTCACGCCGCCCCGGAGGCAGAGCGCGCTCATGGGACCCGCGGCCCTGCGGTCGAGCAGAGAGAACGACACCTGGTTGGTCCGTATGTCGATCCCATGGGCGAGGAGCAGGTTCAGGTGATCGGTATCGAAGTTCGTCGTGCCGAGGTGCGCGATGAGGCCCTGACGCCGCAAGGCATCGAGTTCCTTGGCGGCGTCGAGGTAGGCCAGGTGCTCGAATGTCCACCAGTGGAACTGCATGAGGTCGATGCGCGGCACCCCGAGCCGTTGGCGGGCACGGTCGACGCCGGCGAGAACGACGTCCGGGGTCATCGGTCCCGGCGCCGGACACCATTTCGTC
>CAXSEU010000105.1:0-5429 GCA_964236485.1 uncultured Lichenihabitans sp.
CTATCCGATCGGCCTCCCGATGTCCGCGTCCGAAGGGTCGGCCACGGCCTGGTACCTGCTGACCAAGGCCTCGAACGGCGAACTCTTCGACAAGGATTTCAAGCCCCTCTTCACCTCGCCGGACTCCGCCGGCTACAAGGCGCTCGCCTGGGAGGCCGAGGCCCTCAAGGCCGGCCTCATCGATCCCGCCTCGACCGGCCTCAAGGACGTCGACATCCAGGAACTCTTCAAGAACGGACAGATCGCCTTCGATGTCGCCGGCTGGGCCGGCAATCTGGCGCTGTACAACGACAAGGAGAAGTCCAAGGTCGCGGGCAGCGCCGTCGCGGCCTTGATGCCGAACGTCACCGGCAAGAGCCGGACGTTCGGCCTGCCGGGAGCCGTGGGCATCCCCAAGGCGTCCACCCACAAGGAGGCCGCGGCGGCTTTCATCAACTGGCTGCTGCAGCCCGAAAACCAGACGGAGTGCTACACGGCCCTCGGCAACCTGCCGACCCGAACGAGCGTGCTCGACTCGCTCAATGCCGTGGGCAAGCTTGCGGGCGGCAAGGTGCTGATCGAAGAGGCGGCGCTGGTCGAGCCGCTGTTCAGCCAGGGCACGCCCGGCTGGTACCCGCAGTTTTCGAGCGCCGCCGCGACCGCGATCAACCAGGTGGCCAAGGGGCAACTCACGGTCGACCAGGCGGTGAAGCAGATCGCCGCCGGCGCCGCGGAAGCCATGAAGCAGTGAGGCACCGGCGATCGGGTCGAGCCGCATCAGCGCGATGACGGCTCGGGCGGAACGACCCTTGCCCACCAGGCGGCGGCGCAGCGAGGAGGCTTGGCTCGGCCTTGCCTTGGCGGCGCCGATCGTCGTCGTCATGGGTGCTCTCGTGATCGGCCCGGTGCTGCTGACCTTGTGGGACAGTCTGCACCGCGTCGATCCGCTGAAGGCCGGCACGCCCTTCGTCGGTCTTCAGCACTACGCCGACCTGATGATGGACCCGAGCGTGCAGGCCGCGTGGCTGAACACCTTCGCCTACGTGGTCTTCGCCGTGGTCGTGGAGACGATCGGCGGGCTGGCGGTCGCGCTGCTGCTCAACGAGGTGAAGACCGGCCGGCGCTGGCTCCTCGCCGCCACGATCCTGCCTTGGGCCCTGCCGCCGGTCATCAACGCCATCGTCTGGCTGTGGATCTACAACCCGAGCTACGGGCTTCTGAACGGCCTGCTGAAAGGCGCCGGCATCATCTCGGCCAACCATGTGTGGTTCAACGACCGCATCACGGCGCTCGCCCTGATCGGCCTCGTGCATGTCTGGCGCATGATGCCGCTCACCGCCGTCATCCTGCTCGCCGCGCTGCAAGGCGTCCCGCCTGAACTCCACGAGGCCGCGCGCCTCGATGGTGCCGGCGCCGTAAAACGCTTCCGGTTCATCACGCTGCCGCTGATCGCCGGCGGGCTCGCGATCGCGCTGAGCCAATCCACCGTCTTTGCCTTCAACCTCTTCGACGAGGCCTGGATCCTCGCCGGATCGAGCCTCGATACCCGCACCATCGTGGCGCAGGTCTATATGTCGGCTTTCCAGAACCTACACTTCTCCTACGGCATGGCGCTGTCGGTGCTGGTGATGCTCGCTTCGCTGCTGGTTTCGCTCGTCTACGTGCTGCGGGTCTACCGCGAGACGAGGTACGAGTGATGGATCGCTCGCTCCGCGGCAGGCTCGGCATCGGCTTCGCCGTCACGCTGCTGCTCCTGTGGTCCCTCGGGCCGGTCTACTGGTCGATGGTGACGAGCTTCACCAGGCCGGCCGACCTCGTGTCGCAGCCGCCGCACATCTTCCCGCCCGAGGTCACGCTCCAGCACTATGCAAACCTGCTCGGCGCCACCAGCACCTACCAGGGCGCCGCGACACAGTCGGTCTGGCCGCAGTTCAGCCGAGCGCTCGTAAATTCGCTCCTCACGTCGGTGCTGGCGACGGCGGCGACAGTGGTGCTGGCGGCGTTCGGCGGCTACGCCTTCGTCCGCCTCCGCTTCCCTGGTCGCGACGCCATCTTCGTGCTTGTGGTCGCCACGCTGGCGATCCCCGCCTATACGGTGATGATCCCGCTCTATCGGCTGATGATCTCGTTGAAACTCGTCGATACCTACCTCGGCGTCACGCTGATCTACGTTTCAGCCTTCCTGCCCCTGGCCCTGTGGCTGATGCGGAGCATCTACCAATCGCTTCCCCTCTCCGTCGAGGAGGCCGCATGGCTCGATGGCGCGGGGCGCATCTATACGCTGATCTTCATCGTCATGCCGCTCGCGGCCCCCGGACTCATCGCCAGCGCCATCCTGACGTTCCTCAGCGCCTGGGGCCAGTTCATGATCCCGCTGGTCTTCTCGCCGACGCTGCAAACGAAGCCGCTTACCGTCCTGATTCCCGAATTCGTCAGCAAGAACTACGTCGACTACGGACTGATGAACGCCGCCGGGGTGCTGGCCATCGTGCCGCCGATCCTCGTCGTGCTGTTTCTTAACCGATACCTGGTGAGCGGCCTGATGGCAGGCTCCGGCAAATGACACCTCCGGCACACGAGAAGGCGGACGCATGAACACCACCGAGCGGGTCATCCGCGAGCAGTTTCCCTTCTGGGCCAAGGCGCCCTCCCCGACTCCCGTGGCGGCAGACGGCCCCGATCACGTCATCGTCGGGTGCGGCACCTCCTACTATCTGGCGCAGATCGTGGCATCGGCCTTCAACCTCCAGGGACGACAGGCCCTGGCGGTACCGGGCGGCGAATGGGCCCGCAGGCGCCATGCCTACATGGTCCAGGACCGCAACACCGCCGTGATCGCGCTCTCGCGCAGCGGCGAATCGAGCGAGACCGTCCAGGCCGTCGAGGTTTCCCGCGCGGCGGGGCTGAAGACTGTCGCAATCACGTGCGAGCCGGCGAGCAGCATCGTCCGGGCCGCCGAGACCACGATCTTCGCCGATACGCATCGCGACGAGGGGATCGTCATGACTTCCTCGGCCAGTCTGATGTTGCTCCTGGGCCTTCGCCTCGCGGGAATCAACGTCGCAGCCGAGCAGGCGGCGCGCCACGCCGCCGCCACCATGGAGCGCCTCGACAGCCAGCTAACCGCGGCCCTGAAGGGCCGCGCGCACTTCGTCTATCTCGGTGCCGGCCCGCTCCACGGCCTCGCCCAGGAAGGCGCCCTGAAGCTGCAGGAAATGAGCCTCAGCTATTCCCAGGCCTATCACACGATGGAATATCGTCACGGCCCGATCAGCCTCGTCGACGACAAGACCTTCGTGGTGTTGCTCTACGACCCGGACACGCGTGACGATGAAGCCAAGGTTGCGGCCGAGCTTCGGTCCAAGGGCGCTTTCGTGGTCGGCTTCGGCGGACCCGGAGACATCGAGATCCCGGTCGATGCCGACGCGCTCCTCCGCACGCTCGTCATCCTGCCGGCGCTCCAGATCCTCGGCGAACGCGTCGCCGGGATGCGGGGGATCGATACGACGGCGCCGCGCCACCTCGGCAAGGTGGTGATCCTCAAGTAAGATCGGTCCTTGGCGGAGGGTCGCGCACGCTCCGGCTTCGCCCCCAGGCGGCAACGGTAGGATGGAAGTCGATGGCGGATTATGTTCTGGCGGTGGGCACGCACGATCCGCATGGTTTTTCCGCCAAGACCGAACGGGAAGCCATCGGCTATGCGGCAACCTATGTCGAGCGACGCTACGCCGACGACCTCACGCGCAATCCTCAGGAAGTGGTGACGCTTCTTGGTCCTGCAGGCCTCCTGACGCGGCCGAGCGAGCGGATCGACGAGTTCGTGCGGCGTCTGCCGGGAGCCCACTCCGGCATCGACCCGGCCACCATCCAGCCTGGCGACACGAACACGCCGGACTGCAACGGGAGCTAAACTCCTTTTACCGTTCGAACCTGCCTACTCCGCCCCCATCACCAGCCCTTCGATATCGTGCTTCTGGGTGATGGGGACGAGCTGATCCACCACCCGGCAGACCAGGTGCTTGCGGACATCCTCCGGCAGCGCGGCATAATAGTCCGGGGTCACCATCGGATCGTGCAACGCGGCGTGGCCGGCGCCCGGCGCGTCGACCCCAAGCACCATGACCGGCCGTGAGAGGGGAGACGCATGAGCGGTGCCCCGGTGCATGGTAAGGGCCGACCGGCAGGAAATGTCGCCCATTTCAGGATATTTTCGAGTACCGCGCTCCTCGAAGCGTGGCCAGACCTCGCGGGCCGGAAACATCTCGTGTTTCCATTCCCGGCCATCGTCCCACTGCGTGCCGGGCGCAACCTCGAACGGTCCCATGTCGGAGGTCACGTCGACCCCCGTCAGGTTGAACGCCAGAGAGGTGATGCGGCGATCTTCATAGGTCTCGCGCGGCGATGGAAAGTCGCGGTGCCAGGGCTGGGCCTTGGCGCCTTCGAACGGTGTATCGAAGCCGAGTTCGACGATCTGGTAATCGGGCCCGAGAACCGCCTCGCACATGCCGGCGACCCAAGGGTGCGTGACGAGGTCGACAAAGCCGCGGAACTGCTGCGGGTGGATCTCGACGTACCAGCGCCTCGGACCGCGACCGACGGCGCCGCCTGGGCGCTGGATGGCGTCCCAGAACGCCGTCATCATGTCCTCGCGCATCCCGTTGACCCAGTCGCGCGAAAAGGCGCCCTTCCGTCCCACGACACCATCGCGGTAGAGGGTCTCGAGGTCGGCCGCGACATCGGGCGGCGCGTCGTCTTGGGTAAGATGAAGCATCGTCGCGCTCATGATGGTCCTCCCGATGGATCGTTTCCTTGTCGACGCGCATTGCGCCGCGACGCTCCATTGCCGCCATTATGAACGCATGGGGCACCTGCGCAAAGCCGTCTTCAGGTCGCTGCCTCAACAGCCGGAGGCGGGCGTCTAGACTCGAGGGGTCATCCAACGGTGCCCGGGGATGATCCCGTCGAACTTGTGTGTAGCGGTCGCGTTAGACTGCGGGACGGATCATTCCCCGGGAGGTTTACACATGCACATTTGCTCACTGGCGGCTGCGGCCGTGCTCGGCACGGCCGTGCTTGGTTCTGGCGCGGCCTTCGCGGTTCCGGTGTCTTCCGTGACCGGAACGAGTCTCATTCAGAAAGCCCAGGTCGTCATCAACAAGACCACGGTGGTTCGCCGGCCGGCGGTGATCGTGCCGCGACGCCCCGCCGTGGTGGTCAAGAAGCGCGTGATCGTACGCTGACGCCATCCGGCATGACATGCGGCCGGGGCGGCTATCTGCATCTGACGTCGCCCCGGCAGCCGACCCGCTCCTTAGAAGGCCTCGTGATCCGACATCGATGAACCGGGCCGCCTCCGGTCGCGCCATGGCCTGCTTGGACGCCGGGGGCGGGACTGGGTGCATTCCCGTAATTGGAGGCGAAGTGCCGCGACCTGCTCTTCCAGCAGGGCG
>CAXSEU010000105.1:5439-9250 GCA_964236485.1 uncultured Lichenihabitans sp.
ATCTCGCGTTCACCTCGGCGCGGCGTAATCTCTCGATCTCCCTGACACCGGACCAGAGCGCAGACTGGCCAGCGTCGATCGCCTCAATGATGTAGAGCCCTATCGGCACGACCTCCCGCTCCACTCAGTGCTCTGATGCGATCGAAGGTGGCCGCCATGCGACCAGCCCACGACACGGAAATCTCAAAGCGGAAAGGCCTGCGATGCCGATGCCGCGCAGGCCGAAGGCAGTGATATGACACTGTCCGGCTCGCGGAGCGCCCGGCGCACTTCATCCATCACAGCCGCGAACTCGCGCCGTGCGGCGAATGTCCAGGCCGGATCGGTGTTCAAACAGGCGATCCAGGCGGCATCCCAAGCCGACGGCGCGCCAGACACGCCCTCGTTGCCGCATCGCATGAGGCCCTCGAGCACCGCCATGGCGGAGCCCAGATCGAAACGTGGCTCCTCCTGAAGCCGCGATACCCTGATGTCCTTCGGGTCGTCGATGAGCACGATATTTCAACCGGCACGTATGGTCCCGAAAGCCGGTAGCATGATCAAAGTGACGCAACGATGAACGCTTCGGCGATCGAGGTTCAGGCCGGATCGCCCGAGATCGGTCCAGGCCTGAAGCGTCGTCCGAGGCGTTCACGATCACCGCCGCAAACTCGGGCTTTCGACTGAACCCGCCAGGCCGACCCCGCGGGCCGGCTCATGATCCGGGGCTCCGCCGCGCGAGGACATCGCGGCCGCGCGAGAGCGCAGCGGCCGGGCTGACGCTCAGCACTGGCAGCATCGAGGGCAGCGAGCGCGTGGTTCCAAAAAGCGCAACCAGCCCGGCCACCGCACCGTTCCGGGTGCCATACGCGCTGCCGCGCGCACGGCGTGAGCTGTCCTGACCGGCGACCGACGATCGAGCGGCGGCTCACGCCGGGGCGGAACACCGTCCCGTCAGCGGGGCCGGATGTGCTCCGACCCGCAAGCTTCAGTGGCCGTGGCCGCCACCGCCACCGCCACCACCGCTTGAGCCGCCGCCATGACCGGACCCGCCCGAGGAGCCGCTCGATCCATGGCTGGAGCCGCCCGAGGAACCGCTCGATCCATGGCTGGAGCCGCTCGACCCGCTCGACCCATGGCTGGAGGAGCCGTGGTCCGAACCCGAACTGTGAGAACTAGAGCCGCTGCTGCTCTTGCCCGAACCACCAACGACGGCGTCGAGATCGGCTTCGCTCAACTCTTTGTCCTTGCCTTTATTCCCAGATGATCCGCTCATGTCTGCGTCTCCTTGTTGAAATCAACCGGTAGACCCGGTTGATGAACAATAGCTAACATGCTCGTTTGCGGCGCATAGCCATGGAATCATCCAGACTGGTGCATTGACTGGGAAAAGCACGGGAAACTCGAACCAACTTCAAATGAAAGCACGTTCAAGCCGGCAGAAGCCGCGGGTTTCCGGGGGGATCGGCAGGACGTACCGTAGCGTCATCGACCATGGCATCGAGCGCGCCGAAGACCTGGACGGCTCTTTCCGCCGAGCGGACGTCCATCGTGCGATCCCCGCCCGGCATGTGAACCTGCTCATGAACGAGAACACCCGCCCGCAGTCCGGCACGGACGCACACTTCCTCTGACACCAGGACTTCGCAGGTCCTCAGACGCGCAAGATCGAGAAGTGCCGCGGCATCGCGGACCGTGCCGCCGACAGCCGTGAAGGCGACGTCGTCTCCGACTCCGACCTCGCCGAGGGTGACGTCGCCAGCGTGCAGACCGACGACGAAGCGGATCGGGTGTCGGCGATCCGGCGCAAGCAGCGCGTTGAGTTCATCGAGGCCGACGGAGATCAGCGCGGCCGCTTCAAGGGCCTGTCGACACGCGGCGTCGTGCCCGGCCGCCAAGCCGAACAGCGCCAGCATACCTCCCCCATAGAAGCGGTTGGGCTGGCCCCCCGCCTCCGAGACCGTTCTTGCGACCGTGCTCAGGAAACGATTGGTCAGGAAGATCAAGTCGCGGGAGCTGATGCCTGCCTCGCTCACCGCGATGTCGCGCATCTCCACGAACAAGCAGGCGACATAGCGATGAGACCCGCCGCGCATCCTCTTGCCTCCGCCGAGCGCGAATCCGGTTCCGACGTGCGGGGGCAGCATCGGAACGAAGGTCACGTCCCCTGTCGGCCGCAACTGACAACCCAGGCGCAACATGGGGCGCTCCGCCGCGCCGATCTTCCTGAGGACCTCGGCCTCGGTCGCGCCCGGTGGAGGACAATGATCGAGACCGGTAATAACGGTGACGAGACAGGTACCGCACCTGCCCCTGCCGCCGCATACGCCGGCATGGGGTATCTCGTAGCGGCTACTCGCCTCGAGCAGGCTCAGCCCCACAGGCACGCGGACGGGCTTGCGTTCGGAATAGCTGAGCTCGATGAGCCCGCCGCCGCGCTCTCGGACGGCTCGCACGCCGCGCAAGGCGAGGACCAGGGCGATCCCGGCGACGTAGGACACGTTCAAGATGAGCTTGAGCCGGGCGAGCCGGGCCTGCTCGGCCGCCGTTCCGAATTCGAGCGCCGTGACGTTGGCGTCGCGCCATTCCTGCTCCCTCGCGAGTTGCAGGACCGTGCGTCCCCCCTGGTAGAACCCGAGAAGGGCAAGGGTCGGCCATAGCAGCGCCAGGCAAAGGAGCACGAGGGAGACACGGGAGAAATACGGCTTCAAGCGCAGCCAGAAATAGATCCCGATGCACCCGTGGATCCAGGCGACGATCAGCATCAGCACCTGTTCCACGCCGGCGAGCGGACTGCCGACCCAGAAACTGTAAAGCTCCTGCGCATAGCCCTTTGCGAAACCCGTCGTGGCGAGCGCAATCCGCGTGTTGCCGATGTGGTTCAGCAGGACCAGGGGGATCAGCAAACCGAGAACCAGCTGCGTGACCTCGGTGGCACCGAAGCGGAACATCCGCCGCTGGTACAAGGCGCGCAAGCCCAACGCCCCGTGGACCAGGAACGCCCCATAGAGTATCACCGTGCCAGGCAGGCTCTGCCACACGGCCTTCATGACCGTCAGGCCCGCCTCCATGACAGACACCGAGACGTTTCCGGCCGCGTGATTGGCGAGGTGAAGCGTGACATAAAGAAACAAAACCAAACCGCTGAAAAGCCGCGCTTTGCGAAATGTCAGCGGCGGGCGTTGACCACGCGGTTTCGTCGGATCCCGACCTGTCATTCCGGTCTTTCCTACCTGCCTCGCCAGGTCCAAGCACAGCGTCGGGATATAAGTCCGCCCCGTCCTAAACGGCACAAGCGAAGACGCAACCAGCTTGAACGGGAAGTCGATGAGTCCAGTCCGTGCCCGATCCTGAACCATCGCGACGCGCTTTTTTGGACGTCACCTCCCTTCTTCGCGATGGGCAAACGCGCTACGATCAGCGTTCCGCTTGTCACGCCCGAGAGGAGGTCGACTCAGCCGATGACGCCAGCCGCACCGCCTTTGCCTGCTGCGGCGCGTGGCGTGCAAAGACATTTCAAGGTCATGACACTGGTCGAGGAGCCGCCGGGCCTGCGGGAAATCCCTCAGCTCCTGCGGGAGGACGGGTTTTTCATCGAGGTCTGCGGCAAACCCGAGCAGGGTTTGAGGATCGTCGAGGATGACCCCGAGATCGGCATCGTCGTCTGCGACATGCAGTGCGGCGACATGCGGGGCCACCAGTTCTTCAAGCGGATGGTGGAACAACTGCCGGCGAAGCGCCCGCTCAGCGTGATCTTCCTGGCGGAGGCGGCGTCGATCAACGATGTCGTGGAAGCAATGCGGCTCCAGGCCGTCGACTTCCTGCGTAAGCC
>CAXSEU010000105.1:9270-9870 GCA_964236485.1 uncultured Lichenihabitans sp.
GGAGGCGGTTCGCCGGGCCGACAACCTGATGTACCGCCGGGTCACCGAGACGCTCATGTTGCGGCGCGCGTCCGATCTTCTGGACGTCGTGCGCTCCTTCGCGGAGTGGCTTCCTGGCAGCCCCTCCGGTTTCGATGACCCGGCGGGCTCGCGCCAAATGGAGCTGGTCTCGGCCGGCGCCGAGGCAGAGCAGGTGCTCGCGTTGGACCGAACCAAGAAGGAGTTGCGCCGGGTCAAGGCCGCATTGAAGGCGCAGAAGATGCAGCGCAAGCTGTTCGGGTCGGAACTCGTCGCCAATCCGTGCTGGGACATGTTGCTCGACCTCTACGAGAAGATGCTTCTCCACAGGGCGGTGTCCGTATCGAGCCTCGCGCTGGCCTCCGGGGTTCCTGTCACCACGGCGTTGCGGCGGATGGCCCGGCTTGAAGAACTCGGCTTCGTGCGGCGCGGGAAGGATCAGACGGATGCGCGCCGCGTCCTGGTGGAGCTGACGGACGTGGGGCTCGAGTCACTCGGCGAATATCTCGAGTCGACCGACTGAAATCATGGCCGCGGGCGGCCTTCAGGATCCGGTGGCACTCCTCGATGGTGAAGGGGTCG
>CAXSEU010000106.1:0-9859 GCA_964236485.1 uncultured Lichenihabitans sp.
TCGTCCGGTCCTGAAGCCACAGGTCTTGAAAAACGGGGCGGTGCGGCCAACGGGCCGGCCAGGCAGCCGAGCACATGTTGGCCTGGGCGGCGGCCTGCCGGGTCGTTCGACTCTCGGGCCCGCCCCTCAGGTGATGCGCCGCCGGCGTCCCGCGCGGAGACCGGCGTCTGTCGGCGCCGGAGAACGCCGCTCGCCGCGGACCGCCAGCGCGCCGATGAGGATCACGCCCTGGACTGTATAGGCGACCGCCATCACCCACCAGAGCACGCTGAACGGCAGGATGTCGGTCAGATAGCGGGTGACGTCGAAGGTGTGCGCCAGCGCCGTGGTCAGGGCGAAGGACAAGGTGAAAGCCGCCGTCGCCAGCAGGACGACCTCCGCCCGCAGGTCCGCTTTCCCTCGAAGGAACACCATCACGATCAAGGCCGAACCCGTACCCCCGATGGTCACGGCCGCGAAGGAGTCGGAGAGGACGTCCAGCAGGGACTTGGCCGCCGATGCCAGTGCGGGGTAGGCGGCCGGCACCCAGTTGCCCACCTGACCCTCGAGCTGGTCGCGGGATACGCCCATCACGCCCTTGAACCGACCGAGATTGTCCCAGTCGCCGTCCCCGATGTGACTCGTGCCCTCATAGGTGACGGCATCGATGGGATGAACCATGAACTGAGTCATCTGCCGGAGGACATTGCGGCCGTAGAGGAGCGGATGTCGCAGGACAGCCCCCAGGAACTCGCGCTGCTGCCACGATGCGACCGACTGCCCTGCCGATCTCGCCGCCGCCCGGATGGCATCCGTGAACGCCTGATCGTAGACGCAGAGGTCGCCATCGAACCCCGTCACGTCCCAGCGTATGGGGTTCTGCAAGACCCCGCGTATCATGGTCAGGATCCGGGCGCGCTCCGGCGTCGACGTGTCGAAGGACGGCTCGATCACGTCGAGGTGATTGCAAAAGAACGCCTTGGGGCCGAAATCGTCGCCGGGCGGCGTGATCCACACGTCGATCCGATGCACCGCCACGACCAGCGCCGCCGCGGCGACGCAGACCGCGAGGACGGCGGGGGAACGCAAGGCGCGAACATGACGCGCGACGGCGATGAGCAGGGCGGAGGCGCAGAGCGCCACGACCATGGACGTGTGCGGCTTCACCATGACGGAGAGATAGGCGGCGGCGACCGCCGTCGCGAAGAGGCCCACCCGGCGGGCCGGAGACCCCGTGACGCAGCCACGGACGAACAACAGCAGGGCGAGGGCGGTCGGCAAGACGTGGGGGGCTTCGGCCATCAGGCTGTAGATGTCTACGACGAAGAGGTCATGGCTCAGCATCAGCCAGCAATAGACTGCCGCAGCGGCGGCGGCGCAGATCGCCAGGACCGTTCTCGGGATATTCGTCAGGCGGTGGAGACGCGCTGCCATGCCTTCGAGAGCGATGAAAAGCACCGCGAGAGCGCAGGCCAGGCCGGCGGCAACGATGAAAAGCTGCAGGCGCGGGATCGCGCTCAGCGAGCCGAGGCGCGCCGCCAGAAGGGTCAAGGCCGGGTAGCCGAGGTCGCGGACCGATGTCCCTCCCGCGTCGACCCCGGCAGCCATTTCGAGGCCGGGATCGATGTACCCGAAGCTATCGCCGGTGAACAGCAGCGGCATGGGCCGCGCCAGCGTCTGCCAGCAGAACGCGATGAGAATGCCGGCACTGACCAGAGCAAAGGTTGCTCCGAAGGGCAGCGGAACGTTTCGGAGGGTGCCGGCCGCTCCCGGCCCGACGCGAGGATGCCGGGCGTCCGCCAAGGGTTTGCGCGAGGGAGACATCACACTAGACACGCAGGCCCTGGGCATGGGATCGGCCCGCGCGTACCGCCCAGAAGCCGATCAAGATCAAGCCATGCACGAGATACGCCACCGCGATGATCCACAAGGCCAGGCTGAACGGCAGGATGTCGGTGAGATAGCGGCCGATGTCGAAGGTGTGAGCCAGCGCCGTGGTCAGCGCGAAAGACAACGTGAAGGCCGAGGTGGCAAGCAGGACGATCTCCGGCCGCAGGTCCGCCTCCGTGCGAAACAACACCACCACCGCGAGAGCCAAGCCCGTGCCGAGGACGGTCACGACCGCGAAGGAGTCGGAGATGGCGTGCAGCAAGGACTTGGCGGACGCCGCCGGCGCCGGGTAGGCGGCCGGCACCCAGTTGGTCACGTCGACCTCGAACTGGTCGCGGGACATCCGGACCAGAGCCGCGAACGGCCTCAAGCTCTCCCAGGCGTCGTCGAAGACGTGGCTTTGCACCGAGATCATGATGTCATCGACCGGATGCGCCATGAAATAGGCCATCTGTCTGCCAACGTGGCGGCCGTAAGCGACCGGGTTTTCCAGGACGGCCCTGAGGAACTCACGCTGTTGCCAAGCCGCGACCGGGACTCCGTCCGATCTGGCCGCGGCCACGATCGCGTCCGTGAACGGCTGGTTGTAGAAGCATCGGTCGCCATTGTAGCCGGTGACGTTCCATCCGTCGGGGTTTCGAACGACGCCCCGCAGCAGGGCCATGATGCGGGCGCGTTCGGGCGTGGAGGTGCCGAGGCTTGCCTCGATGACGTCGAGATGATTGCAAAACAGCGTCTTGGGTCCGAAATCGTTGCCGGACGGCGTGATCCAGGAATCCAGCCGGTGCACCGTGAGGACCAGTCCGGCCGAGGCGACAAAGACCGCGAGGACGACGGGGGAGCGCATGGCCCGGACATGGCGCGCGGCGGCGATGAGCAGGCTCGCGACGCAGAGGGCCAGCACCATGGACGTATGCGGCTTCACCATGATCGACAGGTAGGCGGCCACTGCCGCAGCGGTGAGGAGGCTTATCCGTCGCCTCGGCGTACGCGAGATCCAGCCGGCGACGAACAAGAGCAGCGCCAACGCGGTCGGCAGGAAATGCGGTGCCTCGGCCATCGCGCTGTAGATGTTTATGACGAAGAGGTCGTGGCTCAGCAAGAGGCAGCCATAGACTGCGGCTGCCGCGGCGGCGAACAGCGCCGTGAGCGGCCTCGGGACCCTGGCCCTGGCGCGGAGACGGGACGCCATCGCCTCGAGTCCGACGAACAGCACGCGCAGGACAAGGGAGATCCCGGCGGCGGCGATGAAGAGCTGCAATCGAGGGATCATGCCGAGCGAACCCAGCCGGGTCGCCAGAAGCGTCAGGGCGGGATATCCCAGATCGCGGAGCGAGTGACCCTTTGCGTCGACGCCGGCGGCCATCTCGAGGCCCGGATAGACATAGCCAAGGCTGTCGGGCTCGAAGACCAGGGGCATGGGCCGAGCCAGACTCTGCCAGCAGAAGCCGACGAGGATCATCGCGCCGGCGAGGAAGAAGGTTCGGCCGAGGGTGAGCGGAACGTGTGCGGCGAGGCGCGCGAAACCGGAGAACCCCGCGCGAGCACGCCGATCGAGGTCCAGGCATCGGCGCAGGGGAGATATCGTCCGGGCCGTGGCGTTCAGGATGACGGGACCGATCCGGTAGAGGATCAGGACGACCAGGATGCCGATCGCAAGGACTTCCGCCACCTCGGCGGATCGGGCCATTCGGGCCTTGACCCGGACGGTATAGGTGCGTCCGTTCGTTCGCGGGTCCGTGTTGTCGCTCGTGGAGAACCACAGGGTGTCCTGCCAGAAATTGAACAGCCCCCCGCCGCGCTGACGTATCGTGTCATGCGCGGGTTCGAGCGAACCCAGGGGTCTGCCGTCCTCGATGAGCTGGACGTCGCCGGGCGCGAGCTGGAACGCGGGATGGCTCGGGACGACGTAGGGCCAATGGGTTTGCAGGCTCGGATCGAACGTGAAGGCGTGCCCCTCCTCGGCACTGATCTGCGAGGCCTCCATGGGCGCCTCCAGGCGAGGGATCCGCGCCGACGCGGCGGCGAGGTACAGTGCCGCCGCGATGAGGACGATGATGGCCATGTCCACCGCCCTCGCGAAGCGCAGGCGCGGGTTTACCGACGGGGCGGGCGCCGATGGGTTTCGAGTCATCGACATGACGCGCCGTCCTCGAGGTGCCAAGCCGGTCGAACCTGGCGATCGAGCTCGTGGCCGCCGCCCGCGTCGGCGCCAACCAGCCATCCCCGAAGCGTCAGGCGCACTGGCCGACGCTGACGTAGCTGAAGCCGCGGGCCTGCATCTCGGCAGGACGGTAGATGTTCCGCAGGTCGACCAGCACGGCGCTCTTCAGGCCGCGCTTGATACGGTCCCAGTCGAGCGCACGGAACAGGTCCCATTCGGTCACGATCGTGACCGCGTCCGCCCCCTCGACGCAATCATAGGCGTCCTGACAATAGGTGACGCCGTCGATCAGCGTTCGGGCGTTCTCCATGCCCTCCGGATCATAGGCCCGGATACGGGCGCCAGCGTCCAGGAGCGCCGTGATGATCGCCAGCGCCGGCGCGTCACGCATGTCGTCCGTGTTGGGCTTGAAGGTCAGGCCGAGCAGTGCGACCGCCTTGCCGCGCACGTCGCCCCCGCAGGCCTGGATCACCTTGCGCCCCATGGCCCGCTTGCGCTGTTCGTTGACCGATACCACCGTCTCGATGATCCGCAACGGCGAGCCCACGTCCTGTGCCGTCTTGATGAGCGCCAGGGTGTCCTTGGGGAAGCAGGATCCGCCGTAGCCCGGCCCGGGGTGCAGGAACTTGGGTCCGATCCGGTTGTCGAGCCCGATGCCTCGCGAAACGTCCTGCACGTCGGCGCCCACGCGCTCACAGAGGTCGGCGATCTCGTTGATGAAGGAGATCTTCAGGGCCAGGAACGATTTGCTCGCATATTTGATGAGCTCGGCCGTGCGCCGCGACGTGACCACGAAAGGCGCCTGGTTGAGGTAGAGCGGGCGGTAAGCTCCTCGACGACCCTCATGGCCCGCTCGTCCCCGGTGCCGATCACGATCCGGTCCGGCCGCTTGAAGTCGTTGATGGCCGCGCCTTCGCGCAGGAACTCGGGGTTCGACACGACCGCGAATTCCGCCTCCGGGTTGGTCTCCCGAATAATGCGTTCGACCTCGTCCCCGGTGCCGACCGGCACGGTCGATTTCGTGATCACCACCGTGTAGCCGTCGAGCGCGCCCGCGACCTCGTGCGCCGCACCATAGACATAGGAGAGATCGGCATGGCCGTCGCCGCGGCGCGACGGCGTGCCGACCGCGATCAGCACCACCTCGGCCCGCGCCACCTCGGCCGGCAGTTCGTCGATGAAGGTCAGGCGTCCTTCGCGGACGTTCTTGAGCACGAGCTCGCCAAGCCCGGGCTCGAAGATCGGCATCTCGCCACGGTTCAGCGCCTCGATCCTGCGGCGGTCCTTGTCGATGCAGCAGACGGTATGGCCAAAGTCCGCGAAGCAGGCCCCCGACACCAGGCCCACATAACCCGCTCCAATGACAGCTACACGCATCGCATTCCCAATCCTTTTCGCGGCGGACCATATCGGACAAGCCTTGGCCGATAAAGCCGGGTTGCCGCACAGGCGATCAGCGCCGACCGCAGGTGAAACGGGGGCGATCACCTATTCCCTCAGGCGCGCGGCTGCCGGCCGCGCGGCGGTGCGCATCCCGCGTGGAGCTGGCGCATGTCTTGCTGTCGCAGACATGCGCCAGCTCAGGAAGCCGAGCCTGTTCACAGCCATGCGCCCAAGCTCTGCTCGAACCTATGTCTGACAGCCTCTACGGCACCGCGGCGTCGAGGAGCCGTGCGGTCGGCTCCCGCGCCCGTTTCGCGCCTGCGATCTCGGCGTAGCGTCTGGCCATGCCGACGATGCTGAAGTCAGCCCGCGCATGGCGGGCGCCGGCTTCGCCCATGCGGCACGCGAGGCCCGGATCCTTGATCAGCCTGCCGCAGGCCGCCGTCAGTGCGTCGGCATCGCCCAACGGGCAGACCACGCCGGTGACGTCCGGGACCATGGCGCCGCGCGTCCCCCCGGCGTCGGTCGCAACGATCGGCAGCCCCATGAGTTGCGCCTCGATCACGACGTTGGGCATGCCCTCCCGATCCGACGTCAGGAGAAGAAGGCGGGCGATCGACATCAGCACGTTCACGTCGCTTCGTCTTCCCAAGAAGCGGAACGACCCGGACAAGCCCAGCCGTCCGACCTCCTCCCGGAGTTCGGGCAGCAGGAGACCGACGCCCACGAGGACAACGCGCACGTCGCCGTCGGCCGCGATCAGCGGCCGGCACACCTCGAGGAACAATCGCGGGTTCTTCTCCGCCGACAGCCGGAATACACCCAGGACGACCTTCTCCCCCGGCGCGAACCCAAGCTCGGTCCGCAGGTCGGCGCAGGCCTCGCGGCTCGGTACAGGAAAGCTTTCGAGGCTGACGGCGTTCGGGATGCAGATGGCCCGCCCGGTTTCCAAGCCGATCCACTGCTCATAGTCCCTGTTGGCACCCTCGAAGTTGCCGGTGAAGAGGACGCGCTTGGATCGCGCCAGCATCGCATAGGCCTGACGGTACCAGGGCTTGAAGATGTAGGAGAAGTTGCTTGGGTTGTAGTTGCGGAACGAGGCGACCACGCGGGGCACATCGGCCAGAAGCGAGGCGAAACCGGCATAGATGTTGGGGTCGTCCAGTTGCGCGTAGACGACCGCCGGCCTGACGCGCCGAAGCACGGCGACGAGGCGGATGAACCGGTCGACATCGTCGAGGATGCTGGTTTTCACGAAGCGGGCCAGCCTCGGGTCGTTGGCCAGCGTATCCAGCAGAACCAGGGGGGATTGACGCACCACCGTGTGGATCGGGATCCCGGAGGCCTCGAGCAGGGGCAGGTAGTGTGCGTTGTCGCCGCTGGGCTCATTGTAGATGACGAAGTGGACCTCGTGACCCGAGCGCTTCAGTCCGAGCGCAAGGTAGACCCATTGACGCTCGGCACCCCCGGGGGACAGGCCGTGCGTACAGACGACGACCTTGTCGCCCGCGCCGAGCTTGAAGTCCTCGTGGTCCTCGTCGTTCTCGTAGAGTTCGGGGAACTGGAACGCCTCGGCATCCTCGATATGCAGCGTTCGTTGACGAAACTGCAGCCTGTCCGGATCGATCTTCGTCTTATCGACCAGCCAAAGGGGATGGGTGTAGAGCCGCTCCCGGCTGGTGGGTGAGAAGTAGAGCCGCTGGTTCCATATCGAATAGCGGCCCCTCGCCCCCTCGCCGATCTCGCCATGGGAGCTCAGCAGCGGCGGCAGCTGACGCATTCCCTCGAACACCATGTAGCGGTCGTAGAGGTCCGTATCCGTGATGTCCGCGACATCCGGCAGCTCCGCGGTGACGAAGCAGCCGTCCTGCCTGGCTTCGAACGGGCGCGCGCGCAGCGGAACACGGAAAGCGCGCCGGTTCGCGACGATGCAGACCGCCTGGGAGGCCAGCCGTGCCGTGTCGATGATCCTCCTCTTCAGCGTCTTCCGTTTGAGATCGATCTCGTGCACCCGATGGGTGACGAAGCGGGACACGAGCACGACGCGCTTCACCCCGACCGTGCCAAGCTTCGACAACTCGTGGTAATCGAGGCGTCCTTCCGCTTCAGGGTCGAGGAAGGCCAAGGTGGCACCCTCGAGCCCGTTCAAGTCCTGCGCCGCCGTGGCCGGCGTCGGCGCCCCCCAGTCGGGCAGGCGTGCGTGAGCGGGTTCGACGAGACACCCCTGATCTTCGCTCACCAGTTCGACGACGCGGTTCTTGAGCGCCGGGGACGCACGCCCCCAGCCTGGACCGCCGTCGACGCTGGGCGCACGGGCGGGATCGCCGCGGTCGACGAGCCAGACGTTCTTGGACACCTGCGAGGCCCACAGCGACCCTTCTCCGGCCGGCACCGGCCGGGACGGCCGCCGGTCCGTGACGTCGGGCAATTTCGCCGGGTGATGCCGCAGCCAGGACTCCAGCATCAGCACCGCCCAGAGCTGGTAGGTCGAGAAGCCGTCGGGGCTGTGCTGCCGCTCCTTGAAACTCGAAAGGCCCTCCCGCCCGAAAAGGGGGAGGACCCGGGCATCGCCGTCGAGCAATTCCGCGGCAAGGTCGAGCATGCTGGTGCGCGCCCAATCGGACATCGGCAGGCCAAAACCCTTCTTCGGCATGTCGATGAGATCGCGCGGCAGGTATCGATAGGCGACCTCCCGCAAGATCAGCTTGCCGCGCCCGTCGCGGACAAGACAGCTGTCCGGAAGGCGCTCGGCGAACCGGGCGAGGGCCACGTTGAGGAACGGGGTGCGCACTTCGAGCCCGTGCCGCATGCTCATGCGGTCGACCTTCGGCAGCACGGCGCCGGGCATGTAGTTCGCCGTGTCGCTCTGCCGCATGCGCGACAGCAGGTGACCTTGCGGCGCCCCGTCCAGGTGCTCGCGCAAGGCGTTGACGTGGGCGGAAAAGCCCTGAGGCAGGAAGCCGAACAGATCCTGCAGGTGCGCGTCGTTGGAGACCAGGATGCGGTTGCCGTAATACACGTTTCCCGGGCGGTAGTCGGGCAGGTCGCCCGCCGCCTGGCGGCCGCTCTCCTCAAGCGTCGAGAGATAGCGGCCATAGCCGCCGAACAATTCGTCGCCGCCGTCGCCGGACAGCGCGACGGTCACGTGTTGGCGGGCGAAACCCGACAGGAGGTAGGTCGGCAGGCACGAGCTGTCCGCGTTCGGCTCATCCAGGACCTTGCCGATGTCGCGCAGGAACTCTGAGCCATGCGGATCGACGAGTTGGTCTCGGTGCTCGGTCCCGAGGTGTTTGGCGAAGAGTCTCGCAACCTCGTGCTCGCTCTCGGGCGAGCCCTCGAAGCCCATGGAGAAGGTGTGCAGCGGCAGGTCGAGCTTGCGTCGCACGAGGGCACAGACGGTCGAGGAGTCGACGCCGCCGGACAGAAAGGCGCCGAGCGGCACGTCGGCAAACAACCGGCGCTCGATGCTGGTCGTGAGCAGCTCCTCGAGCTCGTCCGCGAGATCGCTCATGGGCCGGTGCGTGAAGCCGCCGGACCCGGGCCTGAACTGGAAATAGCGCTCGAGATGGGTTTCACCCCCGTCATCGATCCTCATCCAGTGCCCGGCGGGCAGCTTCCTGGTCCCCGTGTAGATCGAGCGGGGCGCGCCGATGTACTGGAAGCTCAGCACCTCCGCGACGGCATCGACGCTGACCGCGAGGTCGAAACCCGGAAGCGGTTCGAGCGCCTGCAGTTCGGACGCGAAGGCGAGCGCGCCCGAGGACAGCATGCTGTAGTAAAGCGGCTTCTCCCCGAACGGGTCCCGCGCCAGGAATAGCGACTTCGTGCGGGTGTCGAAGGCCGCGAAGGCATACATGCCGTCGAGCCGCGGCAAGGCGTCCATGCCCCAGAAGGCGACGGCCTCGACGAGGACTTCGGTGTCGGTGCGACCGCGAAACCGGACCCCCGCGCGCTCCAATTCGCCGCGCACGTCCTGGAAGTTGTAGATCTCGCCGTTGAAGGTCAGCCACCACCGCCCGTCGCCGCTCGCGAAGGGCTGCCGTCCGGCGTCCGACGTATCGATGATGCTCAGGCGGCGCTGGCCGAGGACGCAGCGGCCTTCCGGATCGCTCCACACCCCGTCCGCGTCCGGGCCGCGGTGCGCGATGGAGGCGTTCATGCGCTCCACGAGCCGCATCGCCTCCTCGCGGGCGAAAACGCGATGCCCCGGTTGCAGCAGTCCAGCGATCCCGCACATGAATTTCACCGATGAATCAATGTGTTGCCTCCGCATATAACGGCCGGCCGGCCTCTTCTAACAGAGCGGTCGCCGACTGGGAAGGCTCGCGAACCCTCCCGCGCGCCGATCGCCGCTGCCCTTGATGTCCCCGCACCGCAAGCGGTATCAGGCAGCGATGTCGACACAACCCCATGCCCCGCTCCTCGGCCCGATCGGTTCGATGT
>CAXSEU010000107.1:0-1840 GCA_964236485.1 uncultured Lichenihabitans sp.
ACTGGTTGTCGGCCTTGGTGTGGAACGCGAGCAGGGACTGCGACCCGTCCATCTCGATGGCCTCCCACGCCGCTTCGCCGCTGGCTACGGCCGCCACGTCGAACTACATGCTCACGATCCGCATGGCGATGGCGAAGGGAAACACGACCGGCGTCGAGATCACCCCGCCCTACCAGGCGATGCCGGACCGCGTGCCGCTCACGGGCGCCGACCGCCGCGGCATCATGGATCCCCTCAGCGCCTTCATCATGCCGGTGCCGAGCGACGGCGACCACACCGGACCCGCGGCCTGCAACCGGACCTTGCAACTCTTCGACGGCGGCGTCAGGTTCGACATCATCCTCTCCTACACGGGCAGCCGCGAGGTCAAAGGCGCCGGCTACTCGGGTCCGGTCGCGGTTTGCGCCGCCCGCTACAAGCCCATCGCCGGGCACCGGCCCGAGCGGCCGGCGACCAAGTTCATGGCGGCCAACAAGGAGATCGAGCTCTGGCTGGCACCGGTCTCCGGCACCCGCTACGTCTTTCCTTATCGGCTGTCGGTCCTCTCGATGCTCGGCACCACCGTCATCGAGGCGTCGGACGTCGCGATCGGAACCGGCGTCAAGGCGGATGCCACCCCCTGACACGCGCGCCATCGGGGTTGCGGGAGAGCCCTGTCGTACACACGTGGGCCCGGCAGACACAACCGTTTGGCGCGGTTGGCCTCCTTCGAAGGCGGCATCGACCATACCCGACGTCTTGGACCATCGAGGCCCGCTCCCGTGCCATGACCAGAACCACCGCCGCAGTCGGCACGGTAGAGGCCGAGCGCGCCAAGGCACGCGCGGCCAGCGTCACAGCCGTGCTTGGGCCGACCAATACCGGCAAGACCTACTTCGCCATCGAGCGAATGTTGGCGCATCCGAGCGGGATCATCGGCCTGCCGCTGCGGCTTCTCGCGCGCGAGGTGTACAATCGCGTCTTGGACAAGGTCGGGGCAGACGCGGTGGCGCTGATCACGGGCGAGGAGAAGATCAAGCCGAAAAAGCCGCGCTATTGGATATGCACGGTCGAGGCCATGCCCCGCGACCTCGACGTGTCCTTCGTGGCGGTCGACGAGATCCAGCTTGCCTCCGATCTCGACCGGGGCCACGTGTTCACCGACAGGCTGTTGCATCGCCGCGGTCGTGACGAAACGCTGATCATCGGCGCCATGACGATGAAGCGGGTCATCGAGCAGTTGCTTCCCGGCGTCACGATCGTCTCGCGCCCGCGCCTGTCGAAACTCAGCTTCGCGGGCGAAAAGAAGCTGTCCCGCCTCCCGCATCGCTCGGCCATCGTGGCCTTCTCGGCCGAAGAGGTCTACGCGATCGCCGAACTGATCCGCCGCCAGCGGGGCGGCGCCGCCGTGGTCCTCGGCGCGCTGTCTCCCCGCACGCGCAATTCGCAAGTCGAGATGTACCAGAACGGCGACGTCGATTACCTCGTCGCCACCGATGCCATCGGCATGGGATTGAACCTCGATCTCGACCATGTCGCCTTTGCGGGCGACCGCAAGTTCGACGGGTGGCAGTATCGCCGGCTCAATCCGGCCGAGATGGGACAGATCGCGGGGCGCGCGGGGCGGCACCTGCGAGACGGGACATTCGGCACCACGGGCCGCTACCCTCCGCTGGAGCAGGACCTCGTCGAGGCGCTCGAGGACCACAAGTTCGATCCGATTTCCATTCTGCAGTGGCGCAACAGCGATCTCGATTTCACGTCGATCGGAACTCTTCAGCAAAGCCTCGAACGGTTCTCGCGTGAACCGGGGCTGACCCGGGCGCCGATCGGCGAGGATCTGATGGTCCTCGACGTGATG
>CAXSEU010000107.1:1850-9852 GCA_964236485.1 uncultured Lichenihabitans sp.
GACCGCGGAGGGGTTCGAGGTGGAGGCCGTCGCGGACGGCGGCGCCGCGCTCGCGGCGGCCGAGCGCCACGCCCCGGACCTGATGGTCCTCGACGTCGCGGCCCGCGACCTCACGGTGCAGAGGATCGCAAAGACCCGGGCCGACGTGGCACGACTCTGGGACGTGTGCCAGGTGCCGGATTACCGCAAATCCTCACCCTCGGCGCATGCCGAGCTGGCGCTGACCCTTTACGGCTATGTGGTTCGAGCCGGCCATGTGCCCGACAGCTGGTTCGCGGCACAACTCGCGCCCTTTGACCGGACCGAAGGTGATATCTCCACCTTGTCGGGCAGAATCGCCCAGGTGCGAACCTTGACCTACATCGCGAACCGCCCCGATTGGTTGACCGATCCGGAGCATTGGCAGGGCGTCACGCGTCAGCTAGAGGACAGGCTGTCGGATGCCTTGCATGAGCGTCTAGCCCAGCGCTTCGTCGACAGGCGAACAAGCGTGCTGATGCGCCGGTTGAGAGAGAATGCCATGTTGGAAGCGGAAGTGACGTCCGGCGGCGACGTGCTGGTGGAAGGGCAGCATGTCGGCCAGCTGCAAGGATTCAGGTTCACCCCGGATCCGCAGGCGACAGGCGAAGCCGCACGCGCCCTCAATGCCGCCGCCTTGAAAGCCCTCGGCGGCGAAATCGAATCCCGGGCCGACCGGTTCAGCGCCGCCGTCGACGAGAGCTTCACGCTCGCCAACGACGGGACGATCCGCTGGCTCGGCGACCCTGTCGCGAAGATCGCCCCCGGCGACAAGCTGCTGGCGCCCCGCGCGCGCGTCATCGCGGACGAACATCTGACCGGTCCCGCGCTCGAAACCGTGCAGCGGCGGCTCGACCTCTGGCTGACTCAGAACGTCAAGAAGCACCTCGGTGCGCTGATCGACATCGAGGTTGGAGAGGGCCTCGAGGGCATTTCGCGAGGCATCGCGTTCCAGGTGGCCGAGGCCTTGGGGGTTCTCGAACGCTCGCGCGTCGCCGAGGAGATGAAAAGTCTCGACCAGGCCTCGCGCGCGACACTGCGCAAGCTCGGCCTGCGCTTCGGGGCGTACCACATCTACATGCCCGCACTGATCAAGCCGGCGCCGCGGGCGCTTGCGGCCCAGCTCTGGGCGCTTCGCAACGGCGGCGTCGAGACCACCAAGGGGCTCGACGAGGTTCCGCACTTCGCCGCCTCCGGCCGTACCTCCTTCGAGGCTGACCCGACCGTGCCGAAGGGCCTCTATCGTGCGGCGGGCTTCCGGGTCTGCGGAACGCGAGCCGTGCGGGTCGATATCCTGGAGCGGCTTGCCGACCTCATTCGTCCAGCCATCGCCTATCATCCCGGCACGAGCCCCGGCGCACCGCCTCCCGGCGCCGCCGACCGCGACGGCTTCGTGACCACCGTCGGCATGACGTCGCTTGCCGGGTGTTCGGGCGAGGACTTCGCCTCGATCCTGCGCAGCCTCGGCTACATGTCCGACAAGCGCCCGGGCCCCGCCATCACGGTGCCGCTGTTGCCTGTAGCCCCGACCGCGCCGCTGAAACCGATGGAGCCGGATACCGCGACGCCGGTGACCCCTCTGGCGGAAGCGGAAGAGTCCGCGATGGATCATGCGGATCAGGCCGCGGACGTGACCGCCGAGGCGGCCTCGCCTGTTCGAGATCCCGATGCCGAGAGCGTGAACCAACCGGCTGGATCCGAGCCGCTCGAGACCGCCCCCGCTCCCGCATCGTCGGACCCGGCATCCGGCACCACGTCGCTGGTCGACGTGACCGCCATGCTGACGAAGGCCGCTGTTGCGGCGACCGCCGTGGCGGCCGTGGCCGTAGCCTCTTCGACGGTTGCCGCCATCGGTGGCTCAGGTGATGCCGGGGAAGCGACCGGACCTGGCGCCAGTGACGATGATCGATCAGGCGCGGCTGAGCCGCCCGCGATGGCGAGCGTTCCTGCGCAGCCGGACCCCCCGATGGCGCCGGTCAGTCCCGGGGAGCAGATCGATCCCGCAGAGCCCCAGGAGCCAGCCGAGCCGGCGGAGCCCGGCGAACAGGTGGATCCGGCGGAGCCGGCCGAACCGACCGCGCCCGCCGATCCGGCGGGCCCCGGGGAGTTCACCGCGTCTGCCGAGCCCGAGGCACCGGCCAGCGCGGCCGAGCCCGTGCTCATCGAGGTCTGGCGGCCCCACCGTGCCAACCACAATACCAATCGGCGGCCCGAGCGCGTCCGGCGCCGTGAGCCGCAACGAACCCCTGCGGGCGCCGCTCCATCGGGCAGCGGAGGCGTCGCTGCCGCGCAGGAACCCGCCGAGGGGTGGCGGGCGGGCGAGAGGCGCGACGGCCCGGGTCGCGGCAACGACCGCAACCGTGACCGCCACCCTGCCCATCTGCGCACTGGCACCCCGAGCCCGCTGGGTGAGCGCTCGGCGGGCGAGGCGGCGACCGCGACGACGGGCGACCGACGAGGCCCGAAGGAGAACGGGCGGCCGCAACGGCATGGGGAAGGCAAGGGCCGGTTCGAGCCCCGGCGCAACGACGAGCGACGTGGCGAAGGCGGACGCGGCGGCGACGGACGCGGCTCGGATGGGGGACGCTTGCAGTCGTTCACGACCCAAGAGCGCCCGGCTCGGGATCGCCAGCCTGATCCGAATTCGCCCTTCGCCAAGCTTGCGGCCCTGAAGCTCGAACTGGAACGCAAGAAGGAGCCGTGAAGTCACGGCGTCGTCGTGGTGGCCGAGGGGGCAGCCGATCCGCGGCAGCGGATCGACAAATGGCTGTGGTTCGCCAGGGTCCTCAAGTCGAGGTCGCTGGCGACCAGGCTGGTCGAAGACGGATTCGTGCGGGTCAACGCCAACCGCATCGACAACCCCGCCAAGGCGGTCAGGCCGGGCGATGTGGTGACGGTTGCACTCGAGCGGCAGGTCCGGGTGTTGAAGGTTCTGGCCCCGGGTTCGCGTCGAGGCCCCTTTGCGGAAGCTCGGACACTGTATGACGAGCTGTCGGAGAGCCGCGCCGCCAGCGTCTTCCCGCTGCCCGATTGAGGTTCGTCGACTGCCGGCCCTGCCCTTGCACGCGTCCGGCAAAGCCGGTAGCAGGGGCGGACTTCCGTGAGCCGCGGCCGGAGCCGCCAGGCGCGCCCGCGCCCGCAAAGGACAGGAAATGACCTACGTCGTCGTCGAGAACTGCATCAAGTGCAAGTATATGGATTGCGTGGAGGTATGCCCGGTCGACTGCTTCTACGAGGGCGAAAACATGCTCGTCATCCACCCCGACGAATGTATCGACTGCGGCGTGTGCGAACCCGAATGTCCGGCCGAAGCCATCAAGCCGGACACGGAAACCGGCCTTGAAAAATGGCTCTCGCTCAACGCCGAATATGCGAAAAGCTGGCCCAACATCTCGGTCAAGAAGGACGCTCCCGAGGATTCCAAGGAGTTCGACGGCAAGCCTGGCAAGTTCGACGCCTTCTTCTCCGCCAGCCCCGGCACCGGCGACTGACATAGCGGCCGCGCCCGTACCGCCCGCTATCGATCCTCGTCGGGGAAGGTCGCCCAGGCGCGCCTTCCCCAAGCGCAGGGCGACAACGCGACCGGTTTCCATCGACGGCGACCAGAGGCTTCGCTCCCCCATCACGAATCTTTAGGAGTGTGCGGTTAAATCCCGTGAAGGTGCCGTTACTTGACACGGCCACATCACGGTAGTTCGCAATGGATCCTCGGCCACTGCTGTCGTGTTTCGCCGTCGCCAGCTTGGCCATCGCGATCTGGGGCCATCTGCCCGCTCCGCTCGTAGAACGCGTGCGCGTGCGCCGCATCACGCTCGGTCTCGTCATGGGCTTCGGGGCCATCGCATCGATGTTCGTGCCGCTGCAAATCCAGCCGGGCGTCATCATGGATCTTCGTGCAGCGCTGATCGGCTCGGCAGCCTTCGTCGGGGGTCCGATTTCTGCCGTCGTCGCAGCCGGCTTGGCTCTCACCTACAGACTCTTGCTCGGCGGAGCCGGCGTCTGGGCCGGCTGCGCCAATGTCGCGCTCGCCGCCGTCATCGGCACCGGCGTCTTCTGGATGGCTCCTCGGCGACCGGCGAGGCTCGTCCGCGTGACATTGTTGTCGGTTGCCATCTCCCTCACGCCGATCATCGCGACACTTGTGCTGCCCCAGGACGGGCGAGCAGCCAGCGTGCACGCCTTGATACCTATGGTGCTCCTTGAACTGGGATGTACCTGGCTGTTCGCGCTGTCGCTGCAACGGGACGAGCGACACCGCGCGCTCATCGGCCAAGACGCCATGTATCGCGCGATCATTCAATCGCTTCCGGACAGTCTCAATGCGAAGGATCGCCAGAGCCGCTTTGTCGCGGCCAATCCCGCGACGGCGCGCCTGATGGGCGTGGCCTCGCCCGATGCCTTGATCGGCAAGACCGATGCGGATTTCTACCCCGAAGACATGGCCAAGCTGTTCCGGGAGGAGGAACTCCAGGCGCTGGGCAAGACCCTCGTCGGCCCTGTCGATCAGGAGGTCCGGTTCAAGGATGGGTGCCGCCGCTGGCTCACCTCGATGAAGACTCCGTTGCTCGATCGGCGCGGCAGGGTCATCGGGATTATCACCCACAACCGGGACGTGACGGACCGCAAGGCTCTGGAAGCTGAACTGCTGAAGACGCAGGGTTACCTTCAGGAGGCCATGAGCCACATGGCCGATGGACTCGTCCTCTACGATCGCGAGGGCACGCTTCGCTTCTGCAATGAAAAATTCAGGAGCATGTTCCCGCGGACCGCCGAACTCAGGGTCGAGGGAGGGCGCTTCGCCGACATCGTTCGGGCCTCGGTGTTGCGCGGGGAGGAAAAGCCCATGGCGGACGTGGAAGGCTATGTCGCCGACCGGGTTCGGCAGCTTCATGTGGCCGGGGAGAAGCTGCTCGAACTCCGCGACGGCCGGAGCATCGAATTGCGGAGCCGGCCGTTGCCGGGTTCCGATACGTTAATCGTGTACACGGACGTCACTGCCAGGAAAGAGCTCGAACGCGACCTCCGGCGGCGGGCGTCGCAAGACCCGCTGACGAAGCTCGCCAATCGTGCCACCTTCGAGTTTCAGCTCGAGGTGGCACATCGGCAGGCCGTCGCCCACGAGACAGCCTTCGCGGTGATGATGCTCGACCTCGACCGTTTCAAGCCGGTCAACGACACCTTCGGTCATGCGGTCGGCGACGGCCTGCTTGTCGAAGTGGCGCAGCGGCTTCGACTGGCGGTCCGCGACGGAACCTTGGTGGCGCGGCTGGGCGGGGATGAATTCGCCTTCCTGATCGTCGCTCCCGACATCGAGACCGCTGCGGCCGGCTTGGCCAATCGGGTGATCACGAGCCTGGCGAAACCCGTTCGGGTGGGCGAGGTCGATCTCCTCCCGAGCGGGAGCGCGGGGATCGCCTACTTCCCTCGCAACGCCGCCGACCCGTTCGAACTCCTGCGCCTTGCCGACAAGGCGCTCTATGCCGTCAAGACCCTGGGTGGCGGAAGCTGGATCACCACGCAGGTCGAGGCCGGGGAAACTCGCGAGCCTCCCAGGGCCGCGCCGCTCGCGCGAACGGCCGCCTGAGTGCCATGAGCCGCCGCAGCCGGAACACCTCAGGCGATCGTTGCGAGCCACGCCGGCAGCGCGTCGAGCGATGACAGCTCGCGAAAGCGGGGATGGTGTGCGGGCGCGAGGGCGGACTCATGCGCCCACACGAGTGGGTAGGGAACGAGCGCCGCGTAGCCGCCCGCGGCGAGCGCCGGAAGGATATCCGAACGGATCGAATTACCCGCCATCACGGCCTCGCTCGGCGCAGCCCCATAGCGGTCGAAGATGCGTGCGTAGACGCCGACCGTCTTGTCGCTGACGATCTCCACGCCGGAGAAGAAGTCGCCAAGTCCCGAGGCCGCCAGCTTTGCCTCCTGGTGAAAGAGGTCGCCCTTGGTGACGAGAACCAGTGTTCCGCGCCCCGACAGGGTGCTCAGCGCCGCTCGGACGCCGGGCAGTGGCTGGATGGGATGCCGCAGCAAGTCGCGCCCGAGGGCCAGGATGGCTCCCGTGTCGGCACCGGAGAGCCGCCCTCCGCTGGCCTCGAGCGCCGTCTCCACCATCGACAGCGTAAACCCCTTGGCCCCATAGCCGTAAAGCGCCAGGTTGCGCTGCTCGACTTCGCTCAGACGAGCATCGATGTGCTCCGCCGGCCCATAAGACGCGAGCACTTCCGCCAATCGCCGCTGCGTGTGCCGAAAGAAGGTCTCGTGATGCCAGAGCGTGTCGTCCGCGTCGACGCAGATGAGCTTGATCGACATCGTGCCTGCCGATTAGTGATTGGTGCCGGACAGCCGCCGCTCGAGTCCTTGCGGCGTCGACGCCATAGGCGCCAATATGCCTGTGGACCGTTACTCTGTGAAGCGCATGCACACTGAGCCGAAGGGCACGATCAAGGTTGGCGTCGGAGGATGGGTGTTCCAGCCGTGGCGCGGCACGTTCTACCCCGATGCGTTGCCGCAGAAACAGGAACTGGCTTACGCGAGCCGCCGTCTGACGTCGATCGAGATCAACGGCACCTACTACGGTTCGCAAAAGCCGGAGAGCTTTGCGCGTTGGCACGACGAGACACCCGAGGACTTCGTCTTTTCCCTCAAGGGGCCGCGCTTCACCACCAATCGGCGCGTCCTCGGCGAAGCGGCGCCTTCCATCGAGCGCTTCCTGAAGAGCGGCATCGTCGAGCTGAAGCGCAAGCTCGGGCCCATCAACTGGCAGTTCCTCCCCACCAAGGCGTTCGATCCGGACGATTTCGAGGCTTTCCTGAAATTGCTTCCGCCGAGCATCGAGGGACACGATCTGCGCCACGTGGTGGAAGTGCGTCACGCCAGTTTCCACGCGGCGGCTTTCGTGGCCTTGCTGCGCGAATACAAGATCGCTTGCGTGCTGGCCGACAGCGACACGCATCCGCAGATCGCGGATCCGACGGCGCCCTTCATCTACGCCCGGTTGCAAGGCGCCTCCGACGATCATCCGACGGGCTACGCTCCACCGGCGCTCGATGCGTGGGCGGCACGGGCGTGCGCCTGGTCGGCCGGCAAGGCGGCGGACGATCTCGCGACCTTGACCACGCCTGAAAAGGCTCCCCCGCAGGCGCGCGACGTCTTCATTTACATGATCAGCGGGTTCAAGCCCAAGGCTCCGACCGCCGCGATGGCGCTCATCGAGCGCCTCGGGCCGGCAAGGTAAGCCGATTCGGCTTCCGAGGCCTGAGACAACTCAAACGCCGGGGAACGCGCGCTCCAAGACCTCGCGCACCGCCTGGTTGACCGGAACCCGCCGCGTGCCGCAGATCATGAGGATGCGCCGATGCAGGTCGGCGGAGACTTCGATCGTGAGCTTCTTTCGCGGCGCGGCGCGGCGATCGAGCAGCGTCGCCTCGACCGCCTCGGCGACGGGATCGGCTCCCCGAAGCCGCGTCTGCTTCTTATCCAAAAGGTCGGACATCGACGCACCTGCCTTCGCCATCGCAGGGACAGTCGGACATCGGTCGGCCGCTCCCTGATCATCCCGATCGGGATGCACAGGTCAAGTCAATGCCAACATGGTTGACTTTCCATTACGGGGAAAGGCGCGGAACCGCGCGAGCGTCTGGCGGAGGGAGCGGGATTCGAACCCGCGATACGGTTTCCCGCATACACACTTTCCAGGCGTGCGCCTTCAACCACTCGGCCACCCCTCCAGGCGAGACCACCGGTTTCGCGAGCGCCGCACTATAAGCATGGCGGTCCCCCGCGCAACCGCGGCCGATGGAATATCGTCAAGGTGACTCGATCGAAGTGATTCGTCAGTCGGGCCCTCCACGCCCGCGGGGCAAGCCGGGAGCACACGAATCTTCGGACAAGCCACGTTTTCCCCCGAAGACTGGCACAAAAAGACCGAAACCTGAAATCCATCTGGCGCGGACATAGAAAGTAAAGTTTGCTTTCGATCGTCTAA
>CAXSEU010000108.1:0-1655 GCA_964236485.1 uncultured Lichenihabitans sp.
GGCGTAGGACTGCGGGTCGTAATCGAAGGAGCGAACCGTCGCGCCAAGGCGCCGGGCTGCCAGACTGAAGAGGCCGCTCCCGGAACCGATGTCGAGGAAGGTCTTACCGTCGAGGTCGTCGACGCCCAGCATGGCGCGCAAGGAATTTTCGGCCAGGGCTATCCGCCTGTCGTCGAGCGAGCGCAGGAACCGCGCCCAGTTCCGTCCGAACTGGAAACGCTCACCTTTCGCGACCTCGGTCTGAAAATCCGACATCGTCATGCCCGCTCCTCAAGGACGATCGAAAAACGCGGCGCGCGCGCCGCAGCGTTCTAGCGCATGTCACGCTGTCGCCGACATGCGCCAACTTACATAATCGATCCTGTCCGCAGACATACGCCGAGGCGTCGCTTCGACTTCGGTCCGACAGGCTCCGATGCTTCGGACGTCGCGGTTCCGGTCTGGGCTATGATGAGGCGGGCCCGATTCGGGTTCGACGTGACGATCGGGTGCAACTTTGCGCCGCGGGGGCGCGTTTCGCAGCCACATTCGAGGGACCGACACAATGATGAAGACTCCGGGTCAACGATCGGGCCGGCGCGTCGTGATTGTCCTGGGAACGGCCGTCCTCATGGCCGGCGCGGCGACCGGCGCTTCGGCGGAAGATGGGGTGCAGAATTTCTTTTCCTCGATCTTCGGCGGCGGGGAACAGCGGCAGGCTGCGCCGGAGAGCCAGCCTCAACCATCCTCCGCGCCGGCGACCGACGTCTCCGGGACGCGTCCCAGATATGCCCCGCGGGCCTTGACCGTTAAGCTTCATCGGCCAAAGGTCATCCGCGAGGCGCATGTCTCGCGCGTCGCCCAGGTCCCGTCGAAACCCGACAAGGTCTCGATCTTCGTCGATAAGACCTTGCGCCGAGGCGACGCGGTCATGACCCGGCACGGCATGCGGATCTTCGCCGGGTCCAGTAGCTGGCCCTATCGCGACAACGATTTCGTCGCTGTCGCCGAGGCAGGACGCATGGACAAGGGCATTCAGACGACGCTGCTCAGCCTCGACAGCCTGCCACGGAACTAAGAGAGTTGAAGCCGCCGCATGTTCGGCGGCGTGCCTCTACCTGTCGCTTGCCCTCCCGCCCGCGTCCGGAGGCTTCGATCATGTCCTGCGCCACTTTCGAAATCTGCGTCGACTCCATCGCCGCAATTCGAGCGGCACGTGACGCAGGTGCCCGACGCGTCGAACTCTGCGCCGCGCTCTTCGAGGGCGGATTGACACCGAGCCTGGGCCTGATCCGGCAGGCCCGAGCACAGGCCGGGATCGGGCTTCATGTCATCATCCGCCCGCGCGGCGGCGATTTCCTGTTCGACGACGACGCGTTCGCGGTCCAGCTCGACGACATCGCGGTGGCCAAGGCGGCGGGCGCGGACGGCGTCGTGATCGGCATCCTGACGCCTGAAGGCCGCGTGGACACGGCGCGTTGCGGCCGGCTGATCGACGCGGCGCGGCCGATGAGCGTCACCTTCCATCGCGCCTTCGACATGACGGCGGATCCCTTCGAGGCGCTCGAAACCCTGGTCGAACTCGGCGTCGAACGCGTGCTCACCTCGGGGCAGGATGCGACCGCCCTCGAGGGGTTGCCGCTCATCGCGGAACTCGTCCGCCGGGCCGCCGGGCG
>CAXSEU010000108.1:1665-9845 GCA_964236485.1 uncultured Lichenihabitans sp.
GCCCGAAGCGCTGGTGCGCGAGCACATCGCCGCCGGGCGGCTGATCGTCATGCCGGGGGGCGGCATCACGGCGCGCAACGTCGCTCGCATCTGCGCCGGCTCGGGGTGCACGGAGATCCACTTCGCGGCGCTCGAGGCGATCGAAGGGGAAATGGTGTGGCGCCGTTCCGACGTTTTCATGGGCGGTGAACTGCGCCTGCCCGAATACCGACGGACGTCGACCTCCGGCACGCTGATCGGTGCGGTGATGAATGCCGCTCGCTCGGCGGGTTAGCTCAGGCCCCCGCGTGGGGCGTCGGTCGGCTCGAGGCCGGCACGCTTCAGCCTGACGATAGCCAGATCGAGCGCCTGCAGGAAGGCGGACCGGTCCTTCGGCAGGAACGGCTTCGGGCCGCTGGTGATCTCGCCGGCGCCGCGCAGATCGTCCAGGAGATTGCGGGTCGCCAGCGCCATGCCGATGGAGGCTGGCGTAAAGGCGCGGCCATTTGGCGCGATGACATCGGCACCCGCCCTGATGCAGCGGCTGGCGAGAGGAACGTCGGCCGTGATTACGACGGCGCCCGGCCGGGCCCGCTCGGCGATCCAGTCATCGGCCCGATCGGGGCCGCTCCCCACCACGATCCGCTCGATGGCCGGGTCGCGCGGCACGGCCATGACGCTGTTGGCGACCACGAAGGTCTTGAGCTTGTGACGCTCGGCGACGCGGTAGATTTCGGCCTTCACCGGGCAGGCGTCGGCATCGACCAGGATGACGATCCCCGTCATGTCAGCCACGTGGCCGTTTCGAGCTGGCGCATGTCAGGGACAGCATGACATGCCGTTTCGAGCTGCCGCATGGCAGCAGCAGCATGACATGCGCTAGGCCGCGAGGTCGGCGACGACGGCGTCGAGGACCGGAAAGCCCTGCTGCGTGACGCGGAGCCGCCCGTCGGAACTGCGTTCGACCAGCCCGTCGTCGAGAAGCGACAGGATGCGGCCTCGGTCGAGGGACCGGCCGGCCAGCGCTTCGAACCGCGCCGGATCGATACCCTCGGCCAGCCGGAGACCCATGAGCAGGAACTCGTCCCCCTGTTCCTCGAGGGAGAGCGGATCATCGGCCACGAGGCCGTGACCCTCGCCTTCGACCACGGTCAGCCACATCTCCGGGTGCCGCTCGGTGGAATGCGCGCGGCGTCCCCCAGCCGTCTTGATGCGGCCGTGCGCACCCGGGCCGACGCCCGCATATTCGCCATAGCGCCAGTAGATGAGGTTATGGCGCGACTCGGCGCCGGGGCGGGCATGATTCGAGACTTCGTAGGCCGGCAGCCCCCGCGCCCCCGTGACCTCCTGGGTCACCTCCCACAGCGCACGGGCCTGATCGGCGCCGGGGATCACCAGCCTGCCGGAGCGATGCAGCTTCTCGAAGATCGTGTCCGGCTCGATGGTCAGTTGGTAGAGCGAGAGATGTTCGGCGGCCCGGTCGATGGCGGCGGCAAGCTCCGCTTCCCACGCGTCCGGTGTCTGGCCGGGACGCGCGTAGATGAGGTCGAACGAATAGCGCTCGAAAGCCGAGGCCGCGATCGCGACCGCTTTCATCGCCTCCTCGGCCGTGTGAAGCCGTCCGAGGGCTTTGAGGTCCCGGTCGTTCATGGCCTGGACGCCGAGCGAAACGCGGTTGACGCCGGCCGCGCGATAGCCCCGGAAGCGCGTCGCCTCGACGCTGGTCGGGTTGGCTTCCAGCGTGACTTCCGCCGCGGCGTCGACGATCCAGTGTCCGGCAACGGCGTCGAGGATGGCCCCGATGGTCTCGGGTTTCATCAGCGAAGGCGTGCCGCCGCCGAAGAACACGGATGCGACGGTGCGGCCCGGTGCCAGGGCGGCCCTGTGCCGCAACTCGGTACGAAACGCCGCCAGGAACCGCGCCTCGTCGACCGGCACCTGGCGAACGTGGCTGTTGAAGTCGCAATAGGGGCATTTGCTGACGCAGAACGGCCAATGCACGTAAATGCCGAAGCCGGGGTCGTTGCTGCTGGCAGGCGTCATCGGCGCATTATGGCACAGGCCGAGCCGCCCGGTCACCTCCGTTGAAGCGCCGAACAGGCGGCAATGCTCGACGCGCCACCCGCGGATCCCCGCGCGTGTCATGCTGTCACGGACATGCGCCAACTCCAAAGAGCGAGGTGCTTACAGACCGACGGGCTCAGGGCCCCGGCTCTCCACCTTCGGTGGCCGCCCCGCGGGTTTCGAAGCAGCGCGCCGCGAGGATCTGGAACGCGCGGGCGCGATGGGACAGGGCCTCGCCGCCGTCGATCGGGATCCCGTGCTTTTCCTCGGCACTCATCTCCCCGAAGGTTCGCGAATGGCCGTCCGGAAGGAAGATCGGATCATAGCCGAAGCCGATAGTGCCACGCGGCGGAACCACCGTGCCGAACACCTTGCCTTCGACCGTCTCTCGCCGGCCATCAGGCCAGGCGATGGCCAGCGCGGCGACGAAATGGGCGCGGCGTGCCGCGGGCTCGGTCGCGCCCTTTTGCCGCAGCAGACTCTCGACACGACGCATGGCCGCCGGGAAATCCTTGTCCGGTCCGGCCCAGCGCGCCGAGTAGATGCCCGGATCGCCGTCGAGCGCATGGACGCATAGGCCTGAATCGTCGGCCAAGGCCGGCAGGCCGGCGCCTGAGGCGGCCGCTTCGGCCTTGAGCAAGGCATTGGCCACGAAGGTCATTCCGGTTTCCTCGGGCTCCGGCAGGCCCAACTCTCCGGCCGACACGGCCCTGATGCCGTAAGGCCTCAGCAGGTCGCGCAATTCGCGCAGCTTGCCCGCGTTGTGGGTGGCGATGACGAGTTGATCGAGCCCGGGGATGCTCGCCGGGGAGCGGTCGTCATGCATGCGGTCTGGCGTGATCCCGAGGGAGAGGCTGGTCCCGACGCTCAAGACCAACGATGAGGACGCTAACCTTAACGCGGGCTTGTGATGGACAGAACCACACGAGCTTAAACAATATCGAATGAGATGGAAATATTCGTGATGTCCGGACCCTTTCCACGCGTGCCGCGCCGGTCAAGCCGGACCGGACCCGTGCTCCTGGCGGGCGGGGGATCATGACGGCCGAAGAGACCAAGTCCACCGCGGCTCGCGCCTTGCTGGCCGACGACCTCGCCGATGTCCTGCTTGAGATCGGGCCGGATGGGCGGATCCGCTCCGTCTCGCGCGCGGTGACGACGGTCTGGGGCTATGCGCCAGCGGAGCTTTTGGCGCGCCTCGCGCTCGATCTCGTCGATCCCGCCGACCGCGCCCGGGTCCTGAGACGTTATGTACGGGTGGGACGCCGTGGAATCACGCAGCCGGCCGCGCCCTTGGGGTTTCGTGTGCGTGATCGCGACGGCCGCCCGACCTGGGCCGAGGGCAATCCGGCGCCCCTCGAGGACGAAGCGGGCCGGGTGGCCGGGTGGGTCGATGTGCTTCGCGACGTCGAAGGCGCCAAGGCACGCGAGGACGGGGTCAGGGCGGCGCAGCGCTCCGCCGAGGCCGAGGCTACGGCGCAAGCCGAGTTCCTGGCCAATATGAGCCACGAGATTCGAACGCCGCTGAACAGCATCATCGGCTTCATGCAAGTGCTCAGGCGCGAGGGCGGCTTGGGCGAGATGCAACTCGGGCATGTGGATCGCGTCGAGGAGGCGGGCCGCAATCTGCTCAAGGTCGTCGACGACGTCCTCGATCTTTCGAAGATCGGGTCGGGGACGATCCGCCTCGACGAGCGGGCATTCTCTCCGGACGCCTTGGTCAGGGACGGCGCGGCGCTTATCCGCCCGCAGGCCGCCGAAAAGGGGCTTCGGCTCGAGGTCGAGAGCGGTCCGGGCGCGGCCGCGATGGTGTTCGGAGATCCCGATCGGCTGCGGCAAATCCTTCTCAACCTCCTGTCCAACGCGGTGAAGTTCTCCTCGCGGGGCGATGTTCGGCTGCGCCTCGATGCGACGCCTGCCGGCCCCATGCTCGACCTCGCCTTCATCATAGAGGATGACGGCGTCGGGATCGCGCGGGACCAGCTACCAAAGCTCTTTCGGCGCTTCACCCAGGCCGACCAGACCATCGCACCCCGCTTCGGCGGGACCGGCCTCGGTCTTGCGATATCGAAGCGCCTGATCGAAGCCATGAACGGCAGCATCGCGGTCGAGAGCACGCCGGACGTCGGTTCACGCTTCATCGTGCGGGTCGCGCTGCGGCTCGCGGAACCGGAACGTGTACCCCTGACCGCGGCCGGCGCCGCCCCGCGTCCGGGCCCGGTGATCGCCGACACGCTGCGGGACCGGCGCCTCCTCGTGGCCGACGACATCCAGATCAACCAGAGGCTGGTCGAGGCCCTCCTGGCGCCGCTAGGCTGCACGGTGGATCTGGTGGCCGACGGCGTCGAAGCGCTCCGCGCCGTCCAGCGGCATGACTACGCCCTGGTGCTGATGGACATGCAGATGCCCTCGCTCGACGGCATCGCGGCAACGCGCGCCATCCGGGCGCTCGGCGCACGCTTCGCCGACCTGCCGATCGTGGCGCTCACGGGCAATGTCTTTCCGGAGGAGATCGAGCGGGCCCGCGCGGCCGGCATGAACGACGTCGTCACCAAACCGATCGACGCGGAACGGCTGCTTGCGGCCGTGGTCAGATGGGCCAGTCCCCCGGCGGCGAGGCCGCCGGAGACGGGCACCGATGCCAGATCATGAGAGCGCAAGGGCTCCGCGGCCCCGCCGGTTTCGGGGGAACGAAGCATTCAGGAATCATCAGCACAATGCAACGTCCGCCACGACCGAGAGCGATGAGATGGATCATACCTTCTGGAACCCCGTGACGATTCCGCTCGCCTTGTCGATCATAGGTGTGCTGGAGTTCTGTTTGCTGAAATACGCGAACAGAAAATAACCTCCGTCCAGACTCATCACTCTGAAGATAAAGGGCTAAGGGCAGGTTCTTCGGACAAGAAACGTTCTCAAGCACTCAGATGAGTTTTTGACGGAATTCTTGATTAATTCGTGAAGCGGCATGGACCTTGGATCAACGGCGACGCGGGAATGCGCCCATGTTGCGCGGGCCACGTGAAGCGGCATGGATTTTGGACGATCATCGGCCATTGGGCCATAGCTTACGATCTCGGCACAAACGACCATCCCTATAACCATCGTTGCAAATATTATCGATTTGCGCTTCACTCTTGTCGAGTTGTTCTTCTTCCTTCTTTCCGAGGACAGATCAAAATATTTCCATAATGCAATGCTGGCGGATAGGAGAAATATGAAATATCCGTAAACACCGTAGGATTCATCCTTGAGGTGGATCAGAAGGCCTGTTGCATAGTAAGGCACAAGCACCACCAGAAGAACAGCCTCGCCAAGTTTGCCGATCCGATTGGCGCTGATACTGAGGTAATACTGATCGAGAAGAGAAAGGTTTGTGGTAGCCCGTTCGTATCTGCGGCCGAGTCGCTCTATGAAGTCGTAAGTTGTCCCTAGGCGACGCAGAACAAAGTCGTCATATCTTTGGTACCCCTCCACTCGTTGCAATCGTAGCGATGGGATATTCTGGTGGTACTGTTGCACATAGTATCGAGATCGCTCGATCCTGTATAAAATTGCAGCATCTTCCTTGTTTATTTCATTGAACTTCGTGTTGGCATTTCTGATGAAGTCTGATGCTTTCATCGTATGATCGTCGTCGGTGATGATCTCGCGGGCTCGTTTTATGAGGGGTTCAAGGTCGCCGAGGATCTGGCCGGAGCGATAGAGCTTATCAAGTTTCCTCAAGGCTGCGAGTCGAACGGTCCCCATCAGGTGGATGCGGGTGATCAGCCGGCCCAGTTGCCATTTGTTGATGATCGTTTGCTGGGTGCCGTCGGGCCGTGTGGCCATCTGATGTGCGTAGCAGAGATACTTCACCGGCATGCGCTCCGAGGACGCGTTCTCGAAGGGCTGTGGACCGAGGGTCGTCATGTACAAAGCGCGTCCATCCAGCATGTAGCTCGCGGTACATTCGAATTTTTCAACAGAGTCATTGATGAGCGGCATCAACCGTTCGGCGGCGTGTTTGCCCCATGTGAGTTTGTCCCCTGCCTCTGGATCCTGGTAGTGGAAGGAGTAGGTTTCGTTGGATAAGATGACACCTCGGAAGTCGGCGAACACATGCTGAAAGAGTTCGCTCGAGGGGTGGCGGTCCAACTCCGAGGGAAGAAGTCCTGCCTTCAACTCGTTCCAAAAGCCATCGAAGAAATAATGTCGTATGGCGTTGCATTTGGCTTTGAACGCCTCGTCACCGTCGTCGAAATCCGCAAGCGCCTCGCGGAGCTGATCATACCAGTTTTTCGCCTCACCCACATACGATCTTCGGGTCGCAGAGGCGAATATGGTGAGGGTGTAGAACTCGGTGAGAAGCTCAAAACGGAGAACCACCTGAAATCCTCGCCACGAACAGGCGATGTAAATGACTCGGTAGGTTCCGTTCAACGTATAACGCTGCTCGGCAGTCACGGCATCTGTGGATCGTCGGGAGATATAGGGCTCGGCGGGCTCGATGACGTAAACCCCTGCGAACAAGACCGCGTCACGATTCGATGTCGGAAACATCTGTACGGCCGATATGTCCGCGGTTCTAGAGAGATGGGCATAGATCGCTGCGATCGCTTCGTCGAGGGCGTGTTTTAGACTGTCCCGTTTCGGCGCCGTCTGGGCATCGTCGCCCGCGTCGGGCTCGCTGAAGCCCCAAAAAGCGAGATGGCAGGTCAAGGCGGGCGCAGTGAAGCGTATCGTCTCCTTGCGATGAGCGCCGCTGTTCAGGGCGTGGTATTCGGATGAATTGGTGCCGAGCATCTGCCGACCTGGAGCTCTTATCGCGCCAATGTTAACCACCGTTCAACCACCGATTGCAATGGGCTCTAGGTCGACCGGGCGGGGGTCTGTCACCCTGGCCGCGACGGGCGCTTCCGCGCGGTGGCGGCCTGTTCTAGGGTCCGGCCCATGCAACAGGACCATCAAGGCCGGATGGGGGGCCAGATCCTCGTCGACCAGCTCCGCCTCCAGGGCATCGAGCATGTCTTCTGCGTTCCGGGCGAATCCTACCTCGCGGTCCTCGATGCGCTGCATGATTCGCCGATCGAGCTGACCGTCTGCCGCCACGAGGGGGGCGCCGCCATCATGGCGGAGGCCGCGGCGCGACTGGGGGACCGCCCCGGCATCTGCATGGTGACGCGCGGCCCGGGCGCCACCAACGCCGCCCACGGGGTCCATATCGCCCAGCACGACTCGACGCCGCTGATCCTCTTCGTCGGTCAGGTCGAGCGCGGCATGCGCGGCCGGGGAGCCTTCCAGGAGATGGACTACGCAGCCTTGTTCGGTTCGACCGCAAAATGGGTCTGCGAGATCGACGATCCGGCCCGCATTCCCGAGCTCGTCTCCCGCGCCTTCCACGTCGCCCTGCAGGGGCGGCCCGGACCGGTGGTGATCGCCCTGCCGGAGGACATGCTGACCGAGCGCGCGCTCGTGCCGGATGCGCCCCGGGTCGAGGCCGTCCTGCCCTGGCCGGGGCTCACCCAGATGGCGGAGTTGCAGAAACTGCTGTGGAGCGCCGCGGCCCCCGTGCTGGTGCTCGGCGGCAGCGGCTGGAGCGCCAAGGCGCGCGCCTCGATGATGCGCTTCGCCGAGCGCTTCGCCCTGCCGGTCGCCACCTCGTTCCGGCGGGCCGCGCTGTTCGATGCCGACCATCCGAGCTACGCCGGGGAAATCGGCATCGGCCCCAATCCGAAGCTGAGGCGGCGGATCGAGGAGGCGGACCTCTTGATCTGCGTCGGCGCGCGGATGGCGGAGATGCCCTCGCAGGCCTATACACTCCTGGATATCCCATCGCCCAGGCAGGCCCTCGTGCAGGTTCATCCCGGCGCCGAGGAGATCGGCCGCGTCTACCATCCGGCGCTCGGCATCCACGCGGCGCCGACGACCTTCGCGGCTTCGGTCGAGGGCCTTCAGCCGCCTTCGAACCTCCGCTGGGCGGGGCGTTCGGCCGAGGCCCGGCGCGACTACCGCGAATGGACCGACACGGCGCCGCCCGCGCCGGGTGCGGTCAACATGGCGGAGATTGTCCTCTGGCTGCGTGAGACCCTGCCACGTGACGCCGTCGTGACCAACGGGGCGGGCAATTACGCCATCTGGCTGGGGCGCTACTACCG
>CAXSEU010000109.1:0-9816 GCA_964236485.1 uncultured Lichenihabitans sp.
CCCACCAAGGCCGAAATCCTAGCGATGCTGTCGCTTGGCACCGAGGCCGCCGGTGAGGCCGCGCATCCCGGCAAGATCGGCAAGCGCGAGATCGCCAAGGCCTTCAATATCAAAGGCGCCGACAAGATCGAGCTGAAGCGGCTGTTGCGTGAGCTCGAACACGAGGGCGGGATCAAGCTGCGCGGCAAGACGCTGACGGAGCCCGGGCAGCTTCCAGCCATGATGGTGGCCGACATCGTGGGACGAGACAGTGACGGCGACCTCCTGGCCAAACCAGCCGACTGGGGTACTCTCGACCAGGGACCGGCGCCACGCATCCGGGTGCATGTGCCGCGCGAGGAGCGCTCCGGCCGCCCGGCACCCGGCGTCGGAGACCGGGTGCTGCTGAGGATTGAAACGGTTCGGTCTGGAGCCGATTCGGGTCCAAGCCACACGAGACGTTTCGTCAAGATGCTCAGCACGGCCCGCCCTCGCGTCCTGGGGGTGCTGCGCGTCGATCCACGCGGCAGCGCCAAGGTGATCCCGGTCGACAAGAAGAATTCCGCTGCGGAGTTCACGGTGCCGGAAGGTGAGCGGAACAGCGCCACGGACGGCGAACTCGTCGCCGTCGAACCCATCGGGCGCACACGGGGCTACGGCCTGCAGGCTGTCAGGGTCGTCGAGCGACTGGGATCGACGAAAAGCGAGCACGCGGTCTCGACGATCGCCATCCTCACGCATGGGATCCCGTCCGAGTTCAGCGCGGAGGCCTTGGCCGAGGCCGCGCGCGTTGCACCGGCGACGGCCGCGGGGCGCGAGGATTGGCGCGCCCTGCCCCTGATCACGATCGACCCGCCCGACGCCAAGGACCACGACGACGCCGTTCACGCGCAGGCCGATGACGCTCCCGACAATCCCAGGGGCTATGTGGTCAGCGTCGCCATCGCGGATGTGGCCTGCCTGGTGGCGCCAGGATCGAGGCTTGATCTCGAGGCGTTGGAACGCGGCAATTCCGTTTATTTTCCTGATCGCGTCGTGCCGATGCTGCCCGAGCGGATCTCGACCGACCTCGGATCGCTCCGCCCCGAAGAGGATCGGCCGGCGCTGGCCGTGCGCTTGAGGATCGGAGCCGACGGCCACAAGAAGGGCCACAGCTTCCATCGCATCGTCATGCGTTCCGCAGCGAAACTCAGCTACGCGCAGGCGCAGGCCGCCATCGACGGGCAGCCTGACGACATCACGACACCACTCATCGAGCCTGTGCTCAAGCCCCTTTGGGCCGCCTACCGCACCGCCCTCAAGGCGCGTCAAAACCGCGGTCCGCTCGATCTCGACCTGCCCGAGCGCAAGATCGTGCTCAATCAGGAAGGGACCGTCGAGCGCGTGATCGTGCCGGACCGGCTCGACGCTCACAAGCTCATCGAAGAGTTCATGATCCTCGCCAACGTGGCGGCAGCCGAGACGCTGGAGGCGAAGCAGCAGAAGCTGGTCTATCGGGTGCATGACGAGCCCTCGCTGACCAAGCTGCACGCGTTGCAGGAATTCCTCCAGTCGATCGGCATCAAGTTCGCCAAGGGTCAGGTGATGCGCCCGGCCCTGTTCAATGGCGTGCTGACGAGCGTCAAGGGTACCGAGCACGAACACCTCGTCAACGAGGTCGTTCTACGCTCACAGGCGCAGGCTGAGTATGCCGTCGAGAATTACGGGCACTTCGGCCTGAACCTGCAGCGCTACGCCCATTTCACCTCGCCGATCCGCCGCTATGCCGACCTCATCGTGCATCGAGCCTTGATTCGTGCCCTCTCTCTTGGACGCGACGGGCTTCCGGACGTCGCGGCAAAGGACCTCGGCGAGATGGCGGCGCGCATCTCCGCGGCAGAACGTCGCGCCATGGCGGCCGAGCGGGAGACGACGGACCGCCTTATCGCGGCCTTCCTGGCGGACCGGATCGGAGCGAGTTTCCAGGCTCGCATCTCGGGGGCTACGCGCGCGGGGTTCTTCGTCAAGCTGAGCGATACCGGCGCGGACGGCTTCGTGCCCGCCGCGACATTGGGGGACGAATATTTCAGCTACGAGGAAGCTAGCCACGCCTTGGTTGGTACCCGCACCCGCAAGAGCTTCAGGCTGGGCGACATCGTCGACGTCAAGCTGGTCGAGGCAGCTCCCCTGGCGGGCGCGTTGCGGTTCGAGGTCGTGGGCGACTCTGCCGCGAAGCGGGATCCCCGGGGGGCTTCAGCCCGTCGACCCGGCCCGGCTAAAGCGAGAGGCAGGACCGAAGACGATGTGAGGCCGGCCGCGAGACGAAGCCGGCGCCATCGGTAAGCCCTTCATGCACACGGCAAGGAACCACCAAAGACCGCCGCGGAGGAGGACGACCTCGGCGTGGTGCGACCGGAGGCGCGCATCTACTTGATCTTGGTTTCCTTGAACTCGACGTGCTTGCGCGCCACCGGATCGTACTTCTTGAACGAGAGCTTGTCGGTCTTGGTGCGGGCGTTCTTCTCGGTCACGTAGAAGAACCCGGTATCCGCACTGGACAGCAGCTTGATCTTGATGGTGGCGGCCTTGGCCATGGCGATTTCCTCATGCGCGACCCGTCGCGCCGGCAACGGAGGTCTCTGATGGATATGAAATGAAAAAAGCGCCAGCCGATTGGCAGCGCGTCTCCTCCGGTGACTTTAGCCACGAGGGCACGAATGTCAACGATTTCGCGCCAGAAGAACCGAGCTGTGACCAGGTGGTCTTCGGGAAAGGTGGCCGGCCGGAAGTGGCATTCGAGGAGGCCACTCTAACCACTTCCGAACCGGCCGACCCCACGGACCCAGGAGATGCGGCGGACCTGAGCACTCCGTAGGGTATTCGAACTCTATGCCGCGACTTTATCTCAAGCACCATTCCAACCGGTTAACGGCTCGAGCCTAGCACGCCGGCTCGACATTTTTCCCTCACCGGACGCAGCCAACTTACAACGCGCGGTTTTCTTTGCAAAGCTACCGGCTTCGAAACCTCGGCTTTTCGTTAATTCACGCGGCGTCGGCCGAGACTCGGTTCCGTCCCTCATGTTTGGACCGATAGAGGGCTCGGTCGGCGCGCTTCAGCAAACACTCGCTCAGCCGATCGTTGCGGCGATCGGCGATGCCGATGGAGACCGTGACGGCGATCTGCCGCGCGCCGTGCTCGATCGGGAACATCGCCGCGCCGATGGCGTGGCGGATGCGCTCTCCGACCCGGGCAGCGACCTCGAGCGACGTGTCAGGCATGACGACGATGAACTCTTCCCCGCCGAGCCGGCACAGGAGGTCGACATGGCGGATGACGGCCTTGACCCTCAAGGCGAAGAGCTTGAGCACATCGTCTCCCGCATCATGCCCGAAGGTGTCATTGACCGCCTTGAAGTGGTCGATGTCGAGGATCATGACGGAGGCAGGCTTGTCGGCGTCGGCCGCAGCTTCGATCATGCCGGGCAAGCGCGATTCCAGAAAGCGCCGGTTGTTCAGGCCGGTCAGCGGATCGATGACCGCCAGCTGGATCGATTCCTGCAGCATGTCTCGCAGGCGGTCTGCATAGCGTTTTTGGCGCAGCTGCGTCCGCACCCGCGCCAGAAGTTCGTTCTTGTCGATCGGGCGGAGGAGGTAGTCGTTGATGCCGATGTCGAGCCCGCGGAGCACGCGCGCACGATCGTCTTCGGCGGCGAGCAGAAGGATGGGGATCTGTCGGGTGCGCTCGAGGGATCTCAGTTGCCCGCACAGTCTCAAGCCGTCGAAATGTTCGAGACCCGCGCTCACGATGACGAGTTCGTAACCGCCCTCCGCACCTTTGAACAGGGCCTCCTGCGGGTCTCCTTCCACATGCACGGTGTGATACGGGCTGAGCGCCGAGACGATGCGCTCGCCCGACCCCGGGCGATCGTCGACCACCAGGATCTTGCCCTTGAGGCCATCATCCGCGGAAATGACAGGCAGCCCATGCCGCAGCCCCAGGGTGGCCGAGGATGAGGCGCGGATGCGGATCTCGTCTACGGTCACCTTCAGGCGCGCCAGGGACCTGACGCGCGCCACGAGCGCCGTCTCGTCGACCGGTTTCGTCAGAAAATCGTCGGCACCGGCCTCGAGCCCCCTCACCCGGTCGGCCGGCTGATCGAGCGCGGTCACCAGAATGACGGGGATGTGGCAGGTCGCGCTGTCGGCCTTCAATCGGCGGCAGACCTCGAAGCCGTCGAGGCCCGGCATCATGACGTCGAGCAGCACGAGGTCGCACGTGCCGCCACCGCAGATGCGCAGCGCGTCCATGCCGTTCGTCGCCGTCCGCACATCGAAATATTCGGCCGTGAGGCGAGCCTCGAGCAGTTTGATGTTCGCCGGAATGTCGTCGACGACGAGGATACGTGCGGTCATGGCGCGGCCTCTCAGCCCTCTCCGAGATAGTTGCGGACCGTTTCGAGGAACTTGACGACGGAGATCGGCTTCGAAAGATAGGCCTCGCATCCGCCCTGGCGGATTTTCTCCTCGTCGCCCTTCATGGCGAAGGCGGTGATCGCGATCACTGGAATGCCGCGCAGTTCCTCGTCGCTCTTGAGCCATCGGGTCACGTCGAGGCCCGAGACTTCCGGCAACTGGATATCCATCAGGATCAGGTCGGGTTTATGCTGCCGGGCCAAGCCAACCGCTTCGGTGCCGTTGCGGGTCTGCACGGTGCTGTAGCCGTTCGCCTCGAGCAGATCGCTAAAGAGCTTCATGTTCAATTCGTTGTCTTCGACGATCAGGATCGTTTTCGACATGGTTCGACGCCTCTTTCCTGCTCGGCAGACCCGAGGTCGGACAACATTCAGGAAAGCATAGCCCGGATGCCCCGATCCGGCCTAGCCCACGAGACTTGACGAAAGGAAAAGCGCGTGATCGGCAAAAATGAGCTTCGTACCGGAAAATGCGAGTCGGCGTGAGGGACTCTCCCGCCATCGACAGCCAAGGACTTGCCATAGAAGCTTTAAGATTCTTTGCCGCCCATGCGGACCAGGCCCAACGTTTTTTCGACTGGTCGGGGTTGGAGGCGGGGGGCATCAGGCAGGCGGCTAGCGACCCGGGCTTCGCATCCGGGGTTCTCGACTACTTCGCCCAGAACCTCGCCAGCCTGGAGCGATTTGCCGAGGCCGCAGGCCTCGAGCCGGGCGACGTCATCGACCTGCACGAACGATCGAAGACGAGAGGCCTCACGGCGCACGACTAGCTGTGAGGCGGGCGCTTTTTCAATGGCAGGGCGCCTGCGGCTTGACCGAAAGATCGGTGAGGTCGCCGGCGAGGACGAAGTCCCCGTAGTCGAGCTTCAAGGCGCGCGAGATGCCATTCTCGTAAAGGTCGAACGAAAGAACGTAGTCGGGTTGGTCCTCTTTACCCGCCTCGAAATAGCTGATGGCCACCGGCCACCGCCGCATCGCCTTCAAGGAAAAAACCTGGCCAACCGGGTCCGAACTGGGCGTCTCGATGGGGGAGCCGATTACGCTCAGGGTATGGAAGAGTTTTTTCCCGGTATCGGACCCATCGAAGACGTTGGCTTCGAGGAGCTTGCCGCCCGCTTCCGCCGTGTCGATGATCTTGCGCAGGTGCTGCGTGGGGAAGAGCACGTTCGTCCCCAGGGTCGCCTTGGCGACCGGCTCCTTCAATTCGACGTTGGCCATGCCATCCGCCAGTCGTCGAGCCTGGCCGTCAAGGTCCGACACGGTCGTCTGGTCGTTGCGCGACGTGGTCTTGAAGCTGAACTGCGATCCCGTCCCGTCCTCGAACGTGGTGGAGCGCATGTCGTTGAGACGCGCCTCCCCATCGGCGGGCTGCAATTCCGTCATCTGCCGGAACGTCGTCGTGTAACCGTCGCAGGCCGAACCGCTGAACGCGTAGTCGATTATGCCCGTGGCCGACGCCGGAGCACCGGCACCCTTCGACGTCAAGAGCGATAGTTTGTACGTGGCGTGGTGCGCCGCCATCGGGACCGGCGTTGCGGCACCGGCCCCCGATGCCGCGGCCATGATGACACCGGCGGCCGCGAGTGACCGGCCGAAATTCAGGGCGGAAGCGGAATTCACGTCTTGCTCCAATCAGTCGGTCGCGTAGGGATAGCGTGAAGGTGGCGCGCCCGCGCGGCGGCCGCAAGGCGGAATCGTCGCGATCGTCGGGCCGGTGCTGCCGCCAGCGCGAGGCCGGTTCCGAGGCCGCAGGAGAGCACGATGAGCAGCATAGAGCAAAGGTTGAGCGACCTTGGGATCTCCCTCCCGGTGCCAGCCAAACCGGTGGCCAATTACGTGCCTTTCGTGCTCAGCGGCCGGACGCTGGTCATATCCGGGCAGTTGCCGCTGGGACCGGACGGCAAGCTCGACGCGGCCCACGCGGGCAAGCTCGGCGCGGGAGTGTCGGACGAGGCCGGGCGCGCGGCTGCCCGGCTCTGCGCCATCAATCTCCTGGCCCAGGCCAAGGCAGCGCTCGGCGACCTCGGCCGGATATCATGCTGCCTGCGTCTCGGCGGCTTCATCCACGTCGCGCCTGATTACTATACCGTGGCGGGGATCATGAACGGCGCCTCGGATCTCTTCGTCGCGGTCCTCGGCGACAAGGGCCGGCACGCGCGCTCGACCATCGGCGTCGCGACGCTGCCCTTCGGCGCTGCGGTCGAGGTCGAGGCCCTGTTCGACATCGACGAATGAGCTTGCGGGATGCGCCGCCCGCGTGGCTCACGGCGCGCCCGATCGCGCACCGGGGGCTCCATGATCGCCGGAAGGGCCGCATCGAGAACTCGCTCTCTGCCGCCGCTGCGGCCATGGCACAGGGCTTTGCCATCGAGTGCGACGTGCAGCGCACTCAGGACGGTGAAGCCGTGGTGTTCCACGATTTCGGCCTCGAGCGCCTGACCGGCATGCCCGGCCGCATCGCCGATCTGCGCTTGAGGCAGGCGGAAGCGCTTTGCCTCGCCGGGTCATCCGATCGCGTCCCGTCCTGGGTGGCGTTCCTGGACCGGGTCGCGGGCGCCGTGCCGATCGTCTGTGAGATCAAGAGCCGGTTTGACGGCGACATGCGTCTCGCCGATCGCATCGCGGCCACGGCTGCGACGTACCCCGGTCCCCTCGCGATCAAGAGTTTCGATCCCGCGGTCATCATCCATCTTCGATCGATCGGCACGCGGGTGCCGCTGGGCATCGTCAGCGAAGCAAGCTTCGACGACCCGGAGTGGAACGATCTTCCCGCGGGGATGCGTCGCGCCCTGGCGCAGGCGCTGCACTTCGCCGAAACCCGGCCGGATTTTCTCTCCTACCACGTCGACGACCTTCCCCACGCCGTTCCTTACCTCGGCCGTAACCTGCTCGGCACGCCAGTGATGGCCTGGACCGTGCGCACGCCCGAGCAGCGTCGGCTTGCCGTCATCTGGGCCGATCAGATGGTGTTCGAAGGTTTCCTGCCTTAGAGCACGTCAGGGTGTGATTGAATCGTCTCGCAACCACACCCTGTTCAACGTGCTGGCAATTCTAACTCGGAGTATGTCAGCAACAGCATGTCATACTCTAGCGCGCGGCAATCGGCCCTACAGAGCGCCTTGCTGCAGCCTCGAACAGGCGTCATCTTCGCGCTTCGCTCTTACATCGAGGTGCCATGACGCCGCCGATCAGCATCCGCATCGCCCCTTCGCTCGCCGCCATTGGTCAAGCCGCCTGGGATGCTTGCGCCAATCCACCGGTGGAGGAACCCGGCGATCCTGCCGATCACGGGCGGGAGCGGCACAATCCCTTCCTCTCCTTTGCGTTCCTGAACGCGCTCGAAATGTCGGGCTCGGTCTCCCCTCGGGCAGGGTGGACGCCGGCGCACGTCTGCATCGAAGCCGAAGGGCAGGTGCTTGCGGTCGCGCCGACCTATGTGAAAACCCATTCGCAGGGCGAATATGTCTTCGACTACGGCTGGGCCGATGCTTACGAGAAGGCAGGCGGACGCTACTATCCCAAGATTCAGGTGTCGGTGCCCTTCACCCCGGTCACCGGCCGAAGGTTCCTGGCACGGACCGGCCCGAACGCCGCCGAGGCGTGCGACGCCCTGGTTGGAGGACTGCGGGCCTTGCGCGGAAAGCTTGGCGCATCCTCGATCCACGCGACATTCGTGACCAAGCCCGAGTGGGACCGGATGGGCGCTCAAGGGTTCTTGCGTCGCACCGACCAGCAGTTTCACTTCATCAACGAGGGCTACGGAACCTTCGAGGACTTCTTGACCAGTCTGGCGTCCCGCAAGCGCAAGTCGATCCGGCGTGAGCGCAAGGATGCCTTGACCAACGGCATCACGGTCGAATGGGTGACCGGCCGCGATCTCACCGAAGCCTGCTGGGATGCGTTCTACGCCTTCTACATGGATACCGGATCCCGCAAGTGGGGCCGTCCCTATCTCAACCGCGCCTTCTTCTCGCTCATCGGGAAAGCGATGGCCGATCGTATCCTGCTAGTGATGGCCAAGCGGGACGACCGCTACATCGCGGGTGCGCTCAACCTGATCGGCGACGACGCGCTCTATGGGCGCAACTGGGGCGCCACCGAAGAGCATCCGTTCCTGCACTTCGAGGTCTGTTATTATCAGGCCATCGACTTTGCGCTGTCGCGAGGGATGTCGCGCGTCGAGGCGGGCGCGCAGGGCGAACACAAGCTGGCGCGCGGTTACCGGCCCGTGCCGACTTACTCGGTCCATGACATTGCCGATAAACGGCTGGCTCGCGCGGTCGAGGACTACCTCCGGCAGGAGAGGCGCCACGTCGAGCAGGCCATCGAGGTCTACGGCGAGCATGTGCCCTTCCGGAAGGGCGGCCAGCCTAGCGAGTGTCTCGCCGAGGACGAGCATCCGACCTGACGCAAACGTTAAAAGTTTAGTTACTGCGGGCCTTCAGGGTCGAGCGACAGTTCCCATGCCTCGGACGGTTCGTTCATGCTCTCGATTGCCGCATTGCATCGTCGCCTGCCCGTTGCGCTCTGTTGGGTCGCACTGACGACCTCCGCTCCCGCGATGGCTCAGGAGGGCGCGGACTACACCATCAGGGGCGATGACGGCTACGGGATCGCGGATTGCATGCATTCTGGCGTCGCCTGCGGCCGGGTCATCGCGGACAGCTGGTGCGAATCGCACGGTCATGCCCACGCGCTCACCTACGGCATGGGTGGGGACGTCACCGGCTCCATCAACGGCGGCGATCCGGTGGTCAAGGTCGCCGCAGGCGATGTCATCATCCGTTGCGGGGATTAGCCCGCGCTCATCCGTTGGTCCAGTCGGCACATTTCGGAACGTCCGACGTGGCTCCCCAAGGTTGGATCGCGACCGCCGAGGTCGAATTCTTGGGCGAGCCCTCGATGAGCTTGTCCGAGTAGACCATGTAGACCAGCGTGTTGCGCTTGCTGTCGCAGCCCCGCACGATCTGCATACGCTTGAAAAAGAAGGACCGGCGCTCGCTGAAGACGGTGCTCCCTTGATCCGTCTTTTCCTTGAACTTGATGGGGCCGACCTGTCGGCAAGCCAGGGAGATGTCCGAAACCTCCTCGGCAAAGCCGAGGGAGCCCGCAATCCCGCCTTTTTCAGGCACGGTGAAATAGCACGAGACGCCGTCCACCGCAGGATCGTCGATCGCGTAGGTCGCGAGCTTGTCGTTGGGGGTCAACAGCCGCCATTTGGTCGACTGGCGGAAGATGAGGTCCGGGCCGTCCGCCGCCGACACCGCGCCCCCGGACAGCATCGCACCCAACAGAATGCCGGCGAAGACCCGCGATCCCATCGGCGAAAACCCGGTTCGCATCATCATCGTCCCCTCAAGCCGCGATGCTGATAAAGGGTGGTG
>CAXSEU010000110.1:0-9793 GCA_964236485.1 uncultured Lichenihabitans sp.
TTTCAGGGGGTGTGCTCCGCAGAAGCCTCGGCGGCGTCGGCCACCCCGCGCCGCGCTCGCGTCATGGGACCAAGGTGACGCCGTTCAAGCCGGCGACGATGTCCGACATCATCGGGACGTAATCCTCGCCGTGTCCCGCGCCGACCGCCGAGGCGAAACTGTTCCGCACGGCGGACCCGACCGGATTGGCGACGCCGAGGGCCTGGGCGAAGCCCGCCAGATAGGTGACATCCTTGTGCGCATTGTTGATCGTGAACCGGTGGGCGTTGCGGTCCCGCTCGATGACATATTTGAAGAAGGTCTGGTAGAAGCCGCAATCCATGCGGCCGTTGCGGATGACGCTGTCGAAGACGCTCGGGGCGAGGCCCGCCTTCGCCCCGATCATCAGCGCTTCCGAGTAGAGCGCCGCGTATCCCATCGAGAGGAAGTTGTTCAGGAGCTTCATGGTGTGTCCGGTGCCGACCGGACCCGTGGGCAGAACGCGGCCCGAGAAGGCCTCGAGGATCGGTCTCGCCCGTTCTACGGTCTCGGGTTCTCCACCAACCATGACGTCGAGCGTACCTTCCCAGGCGTCCTTCGGTGTGCGTCCCAGGGGGGCGTCGATCACATTGATACCTTTGGGCGCGAGCCCTGCGGCAAGCCGCGTCGTGGAGGCGGGATCCGAGGTCGAGCAGTCGATGATCAGCAACGGCTTGCCGGCCGAGGCAAGCCCGTCCTCGCCCTGGATGACGGCTTCGACCTGGGGAGATCCCGTGATGCAAAGCAGGACGACATCGCAGGTTTCGGCCAGGTCCCGCGCCGAGGGCACTTCGGTGGCGCCGCGCCGCTTGAGATCCTCGATGGCCTCGCGCTTGCGATGGCCGAGAACCGCCAGCGGCCAGCCCTTCTCGACGATGTTCTTGGCCATGCCATGGCCCATGAAGCCCAGGCCGACAAATCCGATTCTCTCTTTCATCCTATCCCGGCTCCCGTCGCATCACCGGCAGCGCCTGCCAGTGGGGGACATATCGGCGTCCATCGTGCCGCTCCTCGACACCCGCATTCCCGGCCGATTGCCGGGTTCGAGGCAACGTCTCGAAATCTCCCATCCGGTTTTTCGCCGGCGCGGCCGCGGGAAGCCACTCAGGCACTCGATGTCATGCCCGGCAGATCGAGACCGGTGATCTTGGCGATGAGGCGGGCGACCGATGCGTCGTCATCGCGTCCCATCCCGGCCGCCGATGTCATCAGGAACATCTGCAGGGCGCTGGCCGCGAGCGGCGTCGGAAACCTTACGGCGCGGCCCATGTCGGCCACGATGCCGAGATCCTTGGCGAAGATATCGACCGCGCTGGCCGGGGCGTAGTCGCCCTTGAGAACATGCGGGATGCGGTTCTCGAACATCCACGAGTTGCCGGCGGAAGCCGTGATCACCTCGAAGACCTTGTCGATGTCGAGGCCGAGCCGCTTGGCGAAAGTGATGGCCTCGCAGGCCGCGGCGATGTGCACGCCCGCCAGGAGCTGGTTGATCATCTTGAACGAGCTGCCGATCCCGGCCTCCTCGCCCAGGCGGTAGACGGTCCTGGCGATGGCGTCGAGGATCGGCTCGGCCCGCTCGAAGGCTGCGGCGCTCCCCGAGGCCATGATGGTCAACTCCCCTGCCCCGGCCCGCGCCACGCCGCCGCTCATCGGGGCATCGAGGTAGGGCATCCCGGCCGCCTCGCAGCGCCCGGCGAGGCGGCGTGCGTCTTGCGGTGCCATGGTGGCGGAGGCCAGCACGACGCTGCCGCGTCGCATCGCGGCGAGCGCGCCCTCGCCGCCTGCCTTGCCGAACAGAACCGCTTCGGTCTGGGCAGCATTCACGACCACGATGACGACGGCGTCCGCCTCGCGCACGGCATCGGCGGAACCGCCCGCCGCCCGCCCGCCCGCGTCGACGAGCCGCTGGAGGGCTATCCCGTTGGGGTCATAGCCGGTGACCTCCATACCGGCGCGCAGAAGCGATTGTGCGACCCCAAGACCCATGGAGCCAAGTCCGATTACCGCCACTCTGCTGGAGCCTGGATCGGCCACCCGTATCCTCGCCTCTTCGGCCTCGGTTGTTCCGGAACATCCTATAGCGGCGCGCGCTCCGTTGTCGATCATTCGCTCGACCGCTTTCCATCGGCGGACCGCCATCGGCAGGATGCGCTCGCAACCGAACGACCGGTCAGTCCATCGACATGCCGGGCATGGAAGGCGCCGCACGTCTCGCCGGCTCGTCCGACGCCGGGCGCCTGGCACCGGCCGCCTCGACCACGAACCGCACCGGCACCTTGCCGGCATGCTCGAAGACCAGCGTTTCCTCGAGCATCTCGCCCGCCTTGAGGCCGCGCTTCAACCCGGTGAACATGATATGCTTGCCCGAGGGCTCGAGCGTCGCCAAGCCGCCGGCGGGGATCTCCAGCGCACCGATGGTCCGCATCTTCATCACGCCATTGTCCACCGACATCTCATGCAACTCGAATTTTCCGGCGGCCTCGAGTGACCCGCCGACGAGGCGGTCAGGCGCGCTGCCCTTGTTGATGAGCGTCATGTAGCCGCCCGCCACCTGCGCGCCGCCGGGCGTGGCCCGGGTCCAGGGATGTTCGATCGAGAGGCTGCCGGTCTTGAAATCGTCGGCCCTCGCCGGCGCGGCGGCGAGCAGCACCGGCGCGAGCGCGGCCATGAGGGCCTTCGAGCGAAAACCTGGCATGCGACACGGATCCTTGAGGCGTGGAGGCAGGTGACGGACACCCCAAAGCGCAGATCTGGTCCGCACCGCCGCGCGGGACAAGACGCCCGATGCCGCGCCGCGCCTTGAAGGCGTCCCGCCGCGTCCCATTCTCCTGCCCGACGGTCATCGTCATGAAGGACGGAACATGAGCACGATCAAGCTTTGGGGATTCAGCGGCTCGACCTACGTGCGCACCGTACGGATGCTGCTCTCCGAAAAGGGCGTACGGGACTACGAGCAGGTACCGCTCAACGTGCTCGAAGGCGATGCGAAGCGTCCGGAGCACCTCGACCGCCACCCGTTCGGCAAGGTTCCGATCCTCGACTTCGATGGTTTCAGGGTGATCGAAACACCGGCCATCACTCGCTACCTCGACGTCGTGCTCCCAGGCAAGTCCCTGGTTCCGGCGGACGCGAAGGACGCGGCGCGGATGGACATGGTGATGAGCATCATCGACAGCTACGGGTATGGCGCGCTCATCGGCGGCGTCGTGGCCTACCACCTCTTTCCGGACTTCGTCGGCGGCAAGAACGACGAGGTGCTCCAGAAGGGTCTCGCTACGGGCAAGACCGTGATGAACACCCTGATGAAGATCAAGGGCGATGCCCGGTTCATGGCCGGCCGCGACCTCAGCATCGCCGACCTCTATGTGGCGCCCATCCTGGCCTATGTCGCGATGACCCCGCACAGGGACGAGTTTCTGGCGCTTCCCGGCGTCGGGACATGGTGGGGCCAGATCTCGAATACCGACAGCTTCAAGTCGACCTGCTAGACTGCTTCCATGAGCGATGTGAGAGCCAGACGGGGTATGCCTGCGACGGCGGAAGAGTTCCTCGCCTGGCCCGGCGATGGCCGGGCCAAGCACTGCGAACTCGTCGATGGCGAAGTGCGGGCCATGTCGCCGGCCAGCGCCTTCCATGGGCTGATTCAGGCTGCCGTTTGCTCCCTGATCCGGCAGCACCTGCGCGAGAACGGCAGCGCCTGCAAGGTGCTGACCGAGCCCGCCGTCCAGCCGCGCATCCGTGCCGATCTTAACGTGCGCGTGCCCCACATCGGCGTCACCTGTTCGCCCGTCAAATCCGGCCAGATGGTCTTGGAGGACCCGATCCTGCTCATCGAGATCCTGTCGCCATCGAACCGCGCCAAGACCTGGACCAACGTCTGGGCCTATACGACGATTCCGAGCCTGCGCGAGATCGTCGTGGTTCAATCGGACCGCATGGAGGTTCAGATGTTGCGCCGATCCCCGGACCGGATATGGCCCGACAATCCCGAGACGATCCTCACCGGCGGGACCCTCAGGCTCGACAGCGTCGGCTTCGCCTGCCCGATTGAGGACGTCTACGCGGACACGCCGCTCGCCTGATCGAGAGCGTGGTTCATTCGGCCGGGAGCGGCTCAGCCGCCATCGGAGCACGCGTTGCCGCGCCTGACCGGTGCCCGGGTGGGGGCGCGCCCTGAGCGCACCGGCGGCGCCCCTTGCCAGCTTCGGTCAGGCTCCCTACACCGATCCTGGCCAAGAAGTGGCCGGTCGCGCCCCGTCGATGCCTTCATGTCCCCGACCCTTCCCTTCGCCAAGATGAACGGCGCCGGCAATTCGATCCTCGTGGTCGACGGGCGCGGCGGTGCGCCCGCGATGACCGGAGAGACGGCGCGGCGGATCGCGCAGGGCCGGTTCGGCTTCGACCAGATGATGGTGATCGGCGAGGCCGAACGATCCGGCTTCGACGCCACGGTGCGCATCTTCAATACCGATGGGTCGCGGGCCGGGGCTTGCGGCAACGGCACGCGCTGCGTCGCCTGGGTGATGCTGGAGGGCCTTGCCCGAACCTCGTTGCGGCTCGATATCGAGGGCAACGACGTCCTCTGCTGGCGGCGTTCGGAGACGATCTTCACGGCGGACATGGGAACGCCCCGGCTCGCCTGGAACGATATTCCGCTCGGCGAAGCCTGCGATTCGCGGGCGATCCCCATGGGGGAGATCCTGACCGAACTTCGCCTCGAGCCGCCATCCGCCGTGGGCATGGGCAATCCTCACGCCGTGTTCTTCGTGCCGGACGCCGGGATCATCGATCTTGCCGTGATCGGCCCGCGCTTCGAACACCATCCGCTGTTCCCCGATCGGGCCAACATCTCCTTTGCGCAGATTCTCGGCCCCGACCGCATTCTGCTCCGGGTGTGGGAGCGTGGCGCCGGCGCCACCCTGGCCTGCGGTTCGGCGGCCTGCGCCACACTCGTGGCCGCGGCCCGCCTCGGCAAGACCGGGCGGCAGGCCACGATCTCGCTGCCGGGCGGCGACCTGTCGTTGTTCTGGCGGGACGACGATCACGTGCTGATGACGGGGCCGGTGGAGCTCGAACATCGTGGCACGCTGACGCTGCAGGGCGCGAGCGCGTGAGCGGGGTGCACGAACCCGTCGAAGTCGTGACCTTCGGCTGCCGGCTCAACATCGTCGAATCGGAGGCCATTCGCCGCGAGGCCACGGCGGCCGGACATCAAAACCTCGTCGTGATCAACACATGCGCCGTAACCGCGGAGGCGAGCCGGCAGGCGCGGCAGGCGATCCGGCGCACGAGGCGCGAGCGGCCCGACGCGCGAATCCTGGTCACGGGATGCGCTTCGGAGCTCGAGGCGGAAAGCTTTTCCGCCATGGGCGAGGTCGACGGCTTCGTCCCCAACGCCAGCAAGGCGGCGCCAGCGACGTGGTCGCGTCAGGGACGGGCCGGAGCCCCGCCCCCGCCGCCGCCGCCGCCGCGGCAAAGTGCCCACACGCGGGGCTTCGTGGAAATCCAGAACGGCTGCGATCATCGCTGCACCTTCTGCATCATACCTTTCGGACGGGGCCGGTCGCGCTCCACCCCGCCCGGCGAGGTCGTTGCGACGATCCGGCGCCTCCTCCAAACAGGGGTGCGCGAGGTCGTGCTGACCGGGGTCGACATCACCTCCTACGCTGCGGACGGCCTGCGCCTCGGCGGACTCGTCCGAGCGCTGCTGCGCGCGGTGCCGGACCTCGAACGGCTGCGCCTGTCGTCGATCGATTGCATCGAGGCCGACGCGGACCTGCTGGAGGTGATCGCGAACGAGCGTCGCTTCATGCCGCATCTCCACCTGTCTCTCCAATCGGGCGCCGATCTCATCTTGAAGCGCATGAAGCGCAGGCATTCGCGGGCCGAGGCCATCGGCTTTTGCGCCGATATTCGCCGGCTGCGGCCCGATATGGTGTTCGGCGCCGACGCCATAGTTGGGTTTCCCACGGAGACCGAGGCGCATTTCCTGGACACGCTGGACATGATCGAAGCGTGCGGCATCACGCACCTTCACGTCTTCCCCTATTCGCCCCGGCCCGGTACGCCGGCGACCCGCATGCCGGCTGTGGCGGGAGACGTCGTGAAGGCGAGAGCGGCGCGCCTGCGGCAGGTGGGGCAGCATGCTCTCCGTTGTCATCTCGACCGGAACGTCGGGCGGCAGTCGCGGATTCTCACGGAAGCAGGCGGGCGGGGAAGGGCGGAGGATTTCACCCCTATGCGGATCGGCGACATGGCGCCGAACCTCATGCTGGATGTCCTGGTCACTGGCCACGACGGCCGCGAGCTTCAGGGCACCCTCGCATGTCCCTGAAGGCCGCGAGGGCTGACGTCAGTTCTGTCGTGAAATCATCATGTTCTTGATCTCTGAAATCGCCTTGGCGGGATTGAGCCCTTTAGGGCAAGCTTTGGCGCAATTCATGATGGTGTGGCAACGATAGAGCCGGAACGGGTCCTGCAGCGTGTCGAGGCGCTCGCCGGTGGATTCGTCGCGGCTGTCGATCAGCCAGCGATAGGCCTGCAGAAGCGCCGCAGGCCCGAGGTAGCGGTCGCCGTTCCACCAGTAGCTCGGGCAGGACGTCGAGCAGCAGGCGCACAGGATACACTCGTAAAGCCCGTCGAGCTTCTTGCGCGCCTGGGGCGATTGGGTCCATTCCTTTTCGGGCTGGGGACTGTCGGTCTTCAGCCAAGGCTCGATCAAGGCGTGCTGGGCGTAAAAGCGCGTCAGATCCGGCACCAGATCCTTGACGACCTCCATATGCGGCAGCGGATAGAGCTTCACGGCGCCCGAGACCTCGTCCATGCCCTTGGTGCAGGCCAGCGTGTTAGTGCCGTCGATGTTCATCGCGCAAGAACCGCAGATCCCCTCGCGGCAGGAGCGGCGGAACGACAGCGTCGGGTCGATCTTGGATTTGATCCAGATGATGCCGTCGAGCACCATGGGGCCGCAGTCCTCGCGATCCACCCAGTAGGTGTCGGTCCGGGGGTTCTCGCCGGTGTCGGGATCCCACCGGTAGACGCGAAATTCCTTCAGCTTCTCGGCGCCCGCCGGCTTCGGCCACGTCTTGCCGGGCTTGACTTGGGAATTCTTGGGAAGGGTAAGCTGGACCATGGCTCGGGGGGCCTCATTGCTCAGATTTGAAAGTCAGGGAACGGAGCCGTACGCGGTCCTCTTCATCCGGATCTGTGCCCAATGCAATATTTGACGGTCCGGCGCACTGGCTGCCCCAACGCTGGACCAGTGGACGGCGAGGGAACGGTTTCATGGTCTCGGTTTGCATTTCCTCTCTCTCGCCGCATCTTGTCGCCAGGCCCTCGCTGGCGCTTCTGAGCCTCAATGCAGCCTAACACCCTTGAGCCGCTCCAGCACGCGGATCGGTGCCTGTTCGGGATCGGTCATGCTCTCCGCCGCGAGCGTAAAGGTCTGTTCAAGGGCATGCTGGCCGGACATGGCCGCGTGAGAGACCTGATCGGTGAAGACGATCCAGGTGGACCCGGGCGGGAACGCCACTACTTCATGCGGCACGCTGCGCTGATAGTCGTCGTCGAGCTTCATGAGGTCGTGCATCTTGAGCATGTAGTGATCGGCCGGGCTGCGCAAAGCCTTGGTGATGCCCAGCATCTGCATGAGCCTGGCGCTGCCGGGAAGCGGCGCCGAGATTTTTGGAAGGAAGCGCGCCGCCACGGCCTCGAAAGGCTCTCCCACGCGCCAGACCCTCGGCTGGTCGCCCGGATGGACGTTGGTGAAGACCCGCATGATGCGTTCGCCGTGGCTGGGGCGCGACGGGAAGGCGTCCACGTGGAGCCGCGTGTCGTCGTGGCGCCTAGATTGGGCGCGCCCCTGCGCCTCGACCGGGCGGAACGACGTGTTGCCGATCTTCAGCGCGGCGCCATAGGCGGGGATGAGGGCGTCGAGCAGGCCGCGGGTATAGTCGGCATAGCGCGCCATCATGGATTTGACCGCCGCGGCGTCGGCGCCTTCGGCGTGACCCCAGGCCCGGCCGGTATCGGGATCGTATTTGACCGTCTTGGTCCCGTCCTTGACGCTGGCCGGGTCGAGCAGTCTGGCCTCCTCGAGGGTCAGTGCGAAAGGCAGGTTGGGGAACAAGACGACGTCGCCGCGTTCGAGCGCTGCCACAGCCTCGGCCCCGACGGCGGCATCCGGCGCGGCGTGCCAATCGGTCACGGCGATGGGTACGCAGACGCTGGTCAGGCGGGACACGGAAGCCTCAGCCAGTTGCGGTATGGACTGCTCTCGCGCGTTCATTTTACCTTGCGCCGCCGCTTCCTGTCCAAGATCGTCATGAGGTCATTGTTCTCTTCGATCCGTAGCATGCGGATATCCTTGAGCGAGGGCGTGAACCAGTCATAGGTATCCGCAAGATCCTGAATGACCGCGGCACATTCAAGAGCGTCGATGTCGTCACGAGCGAAGTAGACCGATCCTTGCTTGTTCTCGAACCCGTTCTCTTCCAAGAAGCGCCGCACGTCACTGTAGGCGTTGCGCCAAGACTCATTGTGGTAAAGCCGCTCCAGCATCTCGACATCGAAATCGAAGGTGACAGCATACACGCGTGATCTCCCGCTTCGCCTGTTGTGGCCCAGACCGGCTGGTTCCTGCCACGCCATGTTTACATCCTCGCCGTCTTAATACACGCGCGCCTTGGGCTCGATATATTGAACGTCGTTGGTCATCGTATAGGTGTGCACCGGGCGGTAGTCGATCGTCACGCGCTGCGTCGCTTCGTCCAGCCAGCACAACGTGTGCTTCATCCAGGTCTTGTCGTCGCGATTGGGAAAGTCTTCCCGCGCGTGGGCGCCGCGGGATTCTTCGCGGTTGGCGGCGCTCTCCATCGTCACCACGGCCTGGGTGATGAGATTGTCGAACTCCATCGTCTCGACGAGGTCGGAATTCCAGATCATCGAGCGGTCGGTCGTTCGGATGTCCGCTTCGGCGCGCCACACGTCGTTGATGAGCTTGACACCTTCCTCGAGCACCTCGCCGGTGCGGAACACCGCGCAGTTGTTCTGCATGGTGCGCTGCATGCTGAGACGAAGGTCCGCGGTCGGCGTGCCGCCGGACGCGTGCCGGAAACGGTCGAGCCGCGCCAGGGCAAGGTCGGCCGAACCCTTCGGCAGCTCCATCTGCTTCTCGCCCGGGGTGACGAGTTCGGCCGCCCGGGCCCCGGCGGCCCGGCCGAACACCACGAGATCGATCAGCGAGTTCGATCCCAATCGATTGGCGCCGTGGACCGACACGCAGGCCGCCTCGCCGAGCGCCATGAGGCCCGGTACGACGGCATCCGGGTCGCCGTCGCGCTTGGTCAGCACTTCGCCGTGATAATTCGTCGGGATGCCGCCCATGTTGTAATGCACGGTCGGCAGCACCGGGATCGGCTCCTTCGTGACGTCGACGCCGGCGAAGATCTTGGCGCTTTCCGAGATGCCCGGCAGACGCTCGGCAAGGATTTTGGGGTCGAGATGGTCGAGGTGCAGGTAGATGTGGTCCTTGTTCTTGCCGACCCCTCGGCCCTCCCGGATCTCCATCGTCATGGCGCGGGAAACCACGTCGCGCGAGGCGAGGTCTTTCGCTGAAGGCGCATAGCGCTCCATGAAGCGCTCGCCTTCGGCATTCGTCAGGTAGCCGCCCTCGCCGCGCGACCCCTCGGTGATGAGGCAGCCGGCGCCGTAGATGCCGGTCGGGTGGAACTGCACGAACTCCATGTCCTGCAGCGGCAGGCCGGCGCGCAGGGCC
>CAXSEU010000111.1:0-2383 GCA_964236485.1 uncultured Lichenihabitans sp.
CGGACAAGCCACGTTTTCCCCCGAAGACTGGCACAAAAAGACCGAAACCTGAAAATCCATCTGGCGCGGACATAGAAAGTAAAGTTTGCTTTCGATCGTCTAAGACATGATGCCTGTGCTGGGGTTCGGCGGTATGACCAAGGGCGATGAACAAGGTGACGCGTCTTGCATGACACTCCGGGACGGCCATCATGGTCCGGGCGTCAGGCGGGAGCCCGCGGCGCAAACGACGCTTGGATCGCCGGCCACAGGGCGACGCGCCGAGTTTGACTGACCGACAGGCGCGATCGGCGATGCCCAAGTCCTTTCCGGAGATCAGCCCGGGCAACATCGAAACCAGGAGCGAAGAACGTGGCGACCAAGAAAGCTGAACCGGCCAAGACCACCAAGGCTGAACCGGCCAAGACTACCAAGGCTGAACCGGCCAAGACCACCAAGGCCAAGGCGGTTTCGGCACCCGCCGCGCCGGCCAAGAAACCCAACGCGGCGCTGATGAAGCCCTTGACGCCTTCATCGGAACTGGCTGAGATCGTCGGCAAAAGCGCCTTGCCCCGGACGGAGGTCGTCAGCAAGGTGTGGGATTATATCCGCAAGAATAACCTACAGAACCCGGCGAACAAGCGTGAGATCGTTGCCGACCCCAAGCTGAAGGCGGTCTTCGGGCAAGAAAAAGCGACGATGTTCGAGATGAACAAGTTGCTGTCCGCCCATCTGAAGTAGGTTCGGAGGGCGTTCAGCCAGCGGGTCCCCCGATTGCCTCGAGACCCGCTCGCTTCATAGGCCGAGCCTATGAAGGCGTCCCTCGTCGAGGCGGCGTCCAGCGGGTGCGATGCCGTCCTTGACCTGCGTCCGCTTGGAAACCGTTGGTTCAAAGTTATGCACCGAAGCTCTGCTTCCGCCTGTGCCTGAACAGGCTCCGGGCGCGCCAGTGCTGGGGATTCCGTCCTCCGCTCCGCACGAACAAACGCGCTGGGACGCTCGTATCGGGCTGGCGAGAGGCTGGCAACATCCTTGGTCAAGATGGAGGCGACGGATCCCTTCGCCGAAGACCTTGGATCCTCGTGCGATATCATCGAAGGTGAAGCTCAGACGGCGTCGCTGGGCGCTGGCAAGCCGTGGCTTCCAGCGTCATCTAACGGCCTTGCATGAACGGAGCAGCGGATGATCTCGGACCACGAAGCAAATGCGCTGGACCACTCGAGAATCCTGGAATTCCATAAATTCTTCTCGGAATACCACATCTGGCTTGAGGTCGGGTCGGACCGGTTCAACATTAAAATCCGGGTGTTCGAGACCAACGACGGACGCTTCTACTTCGTCCAGAGCCATTACGTCAGACTGCCCTTCGAGGAAGGTGATGCCCACCAAACCTTCCTCAGCCACGCGACGCCCCATCTGGCGCTCTCCAAGGCCGTAGACTCCATCACCACCTATTATGAAGACGCCGTCGCCGGTGGTCACAAGCCCTGCCTCGAATGGTTCGTTCCCAACGAAGGTTTTTGATGGAGGAGACATCCGGGGGCGCCCGGCCAACAGCGCCTGACGAGTGTCCTGGCTCAAGGGGAACCGCCGGGTCTCGTGGATGATCGCGGCACCGGACGGAGGCTGGCCGCCTCCCTTCGGATCACCTGCCGCCTCGACCGTGATGCCCGACGCTCCACGATCGCCTCGAGACGCCGCGTTGCTTGCGCATCATGAGGTCACCTTCACCCCTTGCCGCCCCGGCGACGGCATCCCGGTCTCGGCGGAACCCGCTTTGTCTCGACGCCCTGAGCTTCTTCATCGCGGATGTGCAGACCGGCTTCGGTCCCTTCATCGCGGTATATCTCGCCACATCCGGGTGGAGCGAGGGTGCGATCGGACAGGCTCTGAGCGTCGGCGCCTTCGTGGCGATGGCGAGTCAGATCCCGGGAGGCGCCCTGGTGGACCGTCTTGGCGACAAGCGGGTTGCCGCGGCATCCGCATCGGCCCTGGTCGGAATCGCGGCTGTCCTTTTTGCCCTGTCGGTCTCGCGGCTCGCGGTCATCTCGGCGCAAGCCCTGCACAGCTTCGCCAGTGCGATGCTGGGCCCGGCCGTCGCGGCCCTGAGCCTCGCGGTCGTGGGCCGCGCCGGGCTCGGCGAACGCCTCGGCCGCAACGCGCGCTTCGCGGCCATCGGCAATGGGGCGGCCGCAGCGTTCCTTGGTGCCGTCGGCACTTACGTGTCCTCGCGTGCCGTCTTCTGGCTCACGGCCGCCTTCATGGTTCCCGGCCTGATCACCGTGGCGCTGATCAGGATGCCTGCACCTCTCCCGCAAGATCCCTCCGCAGCCTCTCCCGACGCCGCGGCGAGGTGGTCCGGCGGCATGCTGCAGGACCTCCTCGCCTTGTTCTCAGATCGACG
>CAXSEU010000111.1:2393-6446 GCA_964236485.1 uncultured Lichenihabitans sp.
GCGTGCTGGGCTTTCTCGTCTGCGTCGCCCTCTTTCACCTGTCCAACGCGGCCCTGCTGCCGCTGGCAGGAGCGGCACTCGCTCACGACCTTGGCCAGACAAGCAACCTCGTCGTCGCGGCGGCCGTAGTGGTCCCCCAGGGCATTTTGGCGCTGATCTCGCCCTATGTGGGACGCCTCGCGGATCGCCGTGGACCGCGGCTCGTTCTCGCCATCGGCTTCGCGGCGGTGCCGCTCCGTGCCGCGCTTCTCGCCGCCGTCGCCAAGCCCTACCCGACCATCGCGGTTCAGGCGCTCGACGGCATCAGCGCGGCGGCCTTCGGCATCCTGGTGCCGCTGGTCGCGGCCGAACTGACGCGTGGCACGAACCGCTTCAATCTATGCCTTGGCGCTTTTGGGCTCGCAACGGCTGCCGGCGCCACGATCTCGACCAGCCTCGCGGGCTGGCTCGCCGACACCTATGGCCAGATCACGGCTTTCCTGGTTCTGGCTCTGTTCGGCATCGGCGCCGTGGCGGCGGCCTTCATGTCGGCGCCACGGCGTATCCATGGCTGAGCGTCAGGACGCCATCTTCCGCAGTTCCACCCGCTCGCCGCGGTCGATGGTCTCGAGGTTGTCGAGGAACCATGCATAGACGCCGGCGATCCCCTCGCGGAGCGGGATCTCCGGCGCCCAGCCGAGGCCGCGCAGGCGGTCGGCGCTCATCAGTTTGCGCGGCGTGCCATCCGGTTTTGTCGTGTCGTTGACCATGCCGCCTTTGAAACCGACGACATCGACCACCATCCTGGCCAAATCCCGGATCGTCAGGTCTTCGCCCGAGCCGACATTGACGTGTTCGGCGCCGGAATAGACCTTCGTCAGATGCACGAGCGCATCCGCGCAGTCGTCCACGTGCAGGAATTCCCGCCGGGGTGCGCCGGTGCCCCACATCGTGAAATCGGCATGGCCCTGCATCTTGGCCCCGTGAATCTTGCGGATCAGCGCCGGCAGAACGTGGGAACTGTCGAGGTCGAAATTGTCGCCTGGACCATAGAGATTCGTCGGCATGGCGGAGATGTAGTCGACGCCATATTGCTGCCGGTAAGCCTGGCAGAGCTTGATACCCGCGATCTTGGCGATCGCGTACCATTCGTTCGTCGGCTCGAGCGGCCCCGTCAGCAGCGAATCCTCGCTGATGGGCTGCGGCGCCAGTTTAGGGTAGATGCAGCTCGATCCAAGAAACACTAGCTTCTCCACGCCGGCCTTGTAGGAGCCGTGGATCACGTTGGCTTCGATGACGAGGTTGTCGTAGAGGAAGTCGGCCGGGCGGGTGGCGTTGGCCAGGATGCCGCCGACCTTGGCGGCCGCTACATAGACCAGTTGCGGCTTGGCTTGGGCGATCCAGGCTTCGGTCTCGGCCTGAAGCCGCAGGTCGACCGTGCCGCGCGGCGCCGCGAGGATCGTGCAATCCTCCCGTTCGAGCCGGCGCACCAGTGCGGCACCGACCATCCCCCGATGCCCGGCCACCCAAACCCGCTTGCCACGCAGGTCATAGAGGTCAGGCATGCGTGAAGCCTTTCGTGGCGGAGGGTTGCGGCACGCTGCGGGCCATGACCTTGAGGTCCTCGCGCATCATCTCGGCCACGAGCTCGTCAAGGGCGATCTCAGGCGTCCAGCCGAGTCTCTCCTTGGCCTTGGTGCTGTCGCCGAGCAGGAGCTCGACCTCGGTCGGCCGGAAGTAACGCGGATCGACCTGAACCAGCGTCTTGCCGTTCGACGCGTCGATGCCGCGCTCGTCGACGCCGTGGCCTTGCCATTCGATGTCGATGCCGACCTTGCGGAACGCCTTCTCGACGAAGACCCGGACCGCGGTCGTGCTCCCGGTGGCCAGCACGTAATCGTCGGGGTCCGGCTGCTGCATCATCATCCACATGCCGCGCACGAAGTCGCGCGCGTGCCCCCAATCCCGCTGAGCGTCGAGGTTGCCGATATAGAGCTTGTCCTGCAGGCCGAGATGGATGGCGGACGCGGCTCGGGTGACCTTGCGGGTCACGAACGTCTCGCCCCGCAACGGGCTCTCATGATTGAAGAGGATGCCGTTGGAGGCGTGCATGCCGTAGGCTTCACGGTAGTTCACCGTGATCCAATAGGCATAGATCTTGGCGGCCGCATAGGGCGAGCGCGGATAGAAGGGCGTCGTCTCGCTCTGCGGAACCGCCTGTACCTTGCCATAGAGCTCCGACGTCGATGCCTGGTAGAACCGCGTCTTCTTGGTCAATCCAAGTATGCGGATGGCTTCGAGCAAACGAAGCGTGCCGATGCCGTCGGCATTGGCCGTGTATTCGGGAGTCTCGAAGCTGACCTGGACATGGGATTGGGCGGCCAGATTATAGATCTCGTCCGGCTGCGTATCCTGAACGATGCGGATGAGGTTGGTCGAATCCGTCATGTCCCCGTAGTGCAGGATGAACCGCGGATGCTCGACGTGGGGGTCCTCGTAAAGGTGTTCGATGCGGGCGGTGTTGAAGGACGACGACCTGCGCTTCAGGCCATGGACCGTGTAGCCTTTCTCAAGCAGCAGCTCCGAAAGATAGGTCCCGTCCTGTCCCGTTACCCCCGTGATCAACGCGGTCTTCCCCTCGGTACCCGCCATGAGGCTTCTCCTAAAAAGGCCCGCTCGGAACCGTCGCGCCTGTAGCGACCACCGCGCAGGGCGCGAGGATCGTCTTGCACCCGGTCGTTCCGCGGCAGGATCGTCGCGGCGTAAAAGCACGGCTGAAAATCATCTGCGGCAACCCGACCCCGCAATCGGGTCCGGCCCCGGGCATCAGCAGGACAGCCCAAAGGGACGCGACGTGACCGAAGCGAGGCTTCCGGCGCAGGATAGGGGATTTCACGATGAAGAAAAGCGTGCCGCCGGCAACGGGCCGGGGTTAATTGGGTAGAAGGTTACCGATGGGGCGCCGGGGCGAGCCGGCAACGCCCGCGCCGAGTTCCGGCACCTGAATGCCGAGGTCCTTGACGATCACGGTAATCGTCGTATCGGCGGCCCTTGCGGGAACACCAAACGCCAGGGTCGCGACGGCCACGGTCGCCAGAAGGCTTGTCTTCACCTTCCGTCTCCTCCGATCGCACCACTCCGCGGCGCAGGCGAATCGAGCCGCCATATCGTCAGACCCGGCCGAGCTTGGCCCATGTCACGAGCCCCGAAACAACGCGCAGTTCCGCCGTGGCTGTCAACGCCCGCACGCGAGCCTTGCGGCACCGTTCAGGTCCGGACCACCAGATGGCTTTGGCGGGTGAGGCGCGGCAGCAAACGGCGTAGCGTTGTCGCTCGAATGGCCACGGAGCCCTCCGTCGGCTGCCACCCCTCCCGCACGACATGCAGGAAAATGGCACTGCCTCGTCGTCTGAGCGGCCGCCGTAGGTTGTAATCGAGCGTCAGAACAAGGTCGTAGACCGCATCTTCCCGCCAGAGCCTTTCGTGCGAGGCTTTGGTCGGCAGCGGGATCGGACGATTGTAGCGAGGCGAAGCCGGATCGTCGCACCAGCCATCGGCGCAGCGGATGAAGCGTTGCGGCAATCCCGTTCGGACCGGTGGCGTCCGGTCGTTGCGGATAAGGAACTCGACGATGGGCCATCGTCCGGCCGGCGTCGCGCCATCCCCTTCGCACTTCCGGTGCGTGATGCCGGCGCGCCCGAGCGCACAGGGTATGACCGCACCCTCGAGGATCAGCTTGCCTCGGGTCCGCTGCCCGGCGAGTTTCGTCACGAGGATGCGTCCGATACCTCGACGGCCGGGCTGCGCCTCAGGCGCGGAGCGGGGGAAGAGCCGTGCCTGTTCCATGCGTTCGGCAGTCTGCACCCGCCGGCACCTTTAGCAAAGCCGCGAAACAGATCGCCTCTCACCCCCGGACGTCCTCAAGGCTTCCTCGGCCGCGCACGATGTTGCTCTTCCGAGCGGATCGGTTCTAATGCGGCGGGTCGGCCTGAGAAGCGTCGCTGCTTCGCGGAAAAGCGGGGTGCGCAGCGCTGGAGGCGGCTTTCGGTCCCCAGGTCTGCCGGAAAGACGCGT
>CAXSEU010000111.1:6456-6939 GCA_964236485.1 uncultured Lichenihabitans sp.
TCCATGGCTTCAGCCAGAAGGGTCCTGATCGTCGATCGCGACAGCGATCTCAGGGCGACCCTGGCAGAGCAGTTGAGCGTCGCCGAAGAATTCACGGCCCGTTCGGTCCCAAGCGCCTGCGAAGCGCTCGAGGTCATCCGGACGCAGCCTCCCGAACTCGTGATCATGAACGTCATGCTTCCCGACATGGATGGCACCGATGTCGTGAAGTCGGTGCGGGCTTTGGGGTTCACGCCGCCGATCATCATGCTGACCGATTCGACATCGGACAGCGACATCGTGCTCAGCCTCAAGGCCGGGGCCAACGATTGCGTCAGCAAGCCGTTCCGGTTCGCGGTGCTGCTGGCACGGATCCGGGCTCACCTGCGCCAGCACGAGGGCAGCGAAGACGCCTCGCTCCCCATCGGGGATTACCTGTTTCGTCCCAGCGCCAAGCACCTCGTTGCCCCGGGGGGGGACAAGCGTCGGCTGACCGAGAAGGAG
>CAXSEU010000111.1:6949-9779 GCA_964236485.1 uncultured Lichenihabitans sp.
TCTCTACCGAGCGGGCCGGCAGGTCGTGGCCCGCGATGGCCTGCTCCGCGAGGTCTGGGGCTACAATGCCGGGGTGACGACGCACACGCTGGAGACGCACATCTACAGGCTGCGCCAAAAGATCGAGGTCGATCCGGCCCATTCGCGAATCCTGGTGACCGAGGTTGGCGGCTACCGGCTTCTCGCGTAAGCCTTCACGAAGGCCGGGCCTGGCGTTCCGGCCATGGCGACGTTCACGCGGCCCGTTCCGAAGCCCCAAGGCGAAACTTTCATGCCGCTCGAAGCCGACGTCGACCGCCTTTCCCGTGTGCCGCTTTTCTCGGTCATGGGGCCGGGCGCTCTACGTCTGTTGGCCTTCGCGGCCGAATCCTATCCCTTCGCCAGCGGCGAGTTCCTGTTCCGGCGCGGCGAGCCCGCCGACGGCGGCTATGTTATCGTGTCGGGGATGATCGATCTTTTGACCGGCGACGCGCCTGGTGGTCCCGAACGTCACGTCGGACCGGGGACGTTGCTGGGCGAGCAGGCCCTGCTTGCCGAAACCCTGCGGCCGATATCGGCCCGCGCCGCCAAGGCCACGTCCACCTTGAAGATAACGAGGGCCATCTTCGCCCGGGCCCTACGAGAGTATCCGGACACCGCCCTCGTCATCCGCCAGATGTGGGCCCGTCGCCTCCATGAACGCCTGGCCGCCGATGAGGCTGGCACGGCGAGCACGATCACCAGCCTGCCGAAGAATCTCATATGAGGAATTGCGCCACCACCGGAACGTGGTCGGACGGGCGATCCCACCCCCGGGCCTCTTTCACCACGGTGACGTCCCCCAGAGTGCCGGCAAGATCCCGGCTGGCCCAGACGTGGTCGAGCCGCCGGCCCTTGTCGGCCAAGGCCCAATCGGGGGAGCGGTAGCTCCACCAGGTATAGAGCTTTTGCGGCACGCAGATACGCTCGCGCATGGCGTCGACCCACTCGCCCGCGGCCTGCACGCGACCGAGGCTCGCCACTTCCACCGGCGTGTGGCTGACGACCTTCAGCAGGGCCTTATGGCTCCAGACGTCATCTTCAAGCGGCGCGACATTGAGGTCGCCGACGATGATGGCACGTTCCGGGACGAGCCGACGCTGCTCGGGGCCGCGCGTCATGGCATCGAGGAAATCGAGCTTATGCGCAAATTTCGGGTTGATCTCGGGGTCCGGCTCATCGCCGCCCGCCGGCACATAGAAATTGTGGATGGTTATGCCCGCGGCCGGGCCGGCGCCTTGGCTCAGCGTAACCGCGATATGCCGAGCATGGCCGTTCCGGCAAAAACCGCTGCGCTCCACCGCTGCGATCGGGAGCCGCGAGAGCACGGCGACGCCGTGGTAGCCCTTCTGGCCCGATATTTCCACATGCTCGTAGCCAAGCTCTCGGACGGCCGAGAAGGGGAATTCCGCGTCCGGGCACTTCGTCTCCTGAAGACACAGCACATCCGGCAGGCCGCGCTGAAGGAACTGCCGCACCTGCGGCAGGCGAAGACGGATGGAATTGATGTTCCAGGTGGCAACGGTGAGGGGCACGGGCGGTTCGAGGCTGAGGATAGCGATTGAGCCGCAGGCTGCCGCGGCTCACTTCCTGGAGTTCATCATCCGCTCGGTGTTGATGGCGAAAAGCGTGGGATCCGGTTTGGTGATCACGTCGATGGTGGAAAGCGAGACCACCGTCTCGTAGCCCTGGGGGTCGGTCACCGTCCATTGCCGCAGCATGAACGGCTTCAGGTCGAAGGTGAGGCGCAGCTTCGACGTGCCGCCGAAGGTCGAATGGTCCTCGATGTCGATCGAGGCCCCCCCGGCTCCGTCGCCAGCGACGCCGGTCACCTTGGTGTCACGGGCCAGATCGATGTTGTCGTTCAAGAGAAACTTGAGCGGCGTCTGCCCGATGAAATAGAGGTCCTGCGTGTGCAGCTTGCGGTCGATCACGGCGACCGATGTGCCGTCCGCCACGATGTCGAGCGTCGCGGGCGGCGCGTAGGCGAACCGCATCTTGCCCGGCCGCTCGATGAAGAGTTTCCCATCGGTGCGCCGCCCGTCGCCGCCGATCTGTACGAAGTCGGCAATCATCGTACCGGCCTTGTTGAAGTAGGCATTGGCCTGGTCGACCACCGCCTGCGGATCGATCTGCGCCTTCGGCGCCGCGTTGGCCGAGAGCAGTTGCAAGGGGCCGTCCTCCGCCAGAACCGGTGCCACGCTGAGCGCAGCGAACAGGATTGCGGTCGAGATCGAACGAAACATCGTGTTTTCCGGTGACGAGATGGCGGACCGGATAGGCATCCGCTGTGGCTTAAGTAGGACAAAGCCGTCGGGCGGCGACGGGACAGCGGCCGACTTCTTAGTCAATCTCGCGTTGGAGCGCCACTACGGGCAGCGGGAGTGGAAACGGCACGGCCGGCCGTCTCAATCCTCTTCGGTAAGCTCGAACGCGCCGCGGTCGACGCCGTTGTTTGTTAGAATATTGCGTTTGTTGGTGTGGTTGGCGGTAGCCACCAGCCCTTCCTTCTCCATGCGCTCCACCAGTGAAGCGGCCTTGTTGTAGCCAACCGACAGCCGACGTTGGATATAGGAGGTCGAGCACTTCTGATCGCGCAACACGATGGCGACCGCACGGTCGTAGAGATCGCCGCTCTCCTCGGCATCCATGCCGCCCGGCGCCGGCGCTGGAGCCGTCTTGGCCTCATCGTCGGGTGCGCCCTCGATTTCCTCGGTGATGGAGTCGAGATAGTCCGGCTGCCCCTGCGTCTTGAGATGCGCCACCACCTTCTCGACCTCGCCGTCGCTGACGAAGGGGCCGTGTACGCGCG
>CAXSEU010000112.1:0-9691 GCA_964236485.1 uncultured Lichenihabitans sp.
CGTGGCTTTGGCCTCGCTCGCCGGTTTGCCGGTCGATGCCAGGGCGCTGTCCGCAAAGAAGCTCGGGGTGCGTCGATAGAGGCCGCCGTAGAGGTTGCGGTTGATCCACTCGCAATCGAACAGGCCCGAAAGGGCTTCGCGGACCTTGATATCCGAGAACAAGGCGCGCCGGGTGTTGAACGCGAAGCCCTCCATTCCCTTGGGCAGTCGCGACGGCACGGTTTCCTTGACGACGCGGCCATCCCGGACGGCAGGGAAATCGTAGCCGTTGAGCCAACGTGTCGGATCGGTCTCGATGCGGTAGTCGCAAAGGCCGGCTTTGAACGATTCGAAGAGGCTGTTGGCGTCGCGGTAGTAATCGATGCTCAGCCGGTCGAAATTGAACATGCCGAGCCGGGTCGGCAAGGCGGCGCCCCAGTAATCCCGGTTCCGCTCGAGGACCAGCCTCTGGCCCGGCTCGACCGCTGTGACCCGATAGGGACCGCTCGCCACGGGTGGAGCGAGGGTGGTCTCATCGAAGCGCGCCGCATCGGTGTTCTTGCGCGACAGCACCGGCATCAAGGCCAGGAAAAGCGGCAGTTCCCGATCGCCGATGCCCGTAAGATCGAAGCGGATCGTTGCCGCATCGATCACGTCCACCCGCTTGACCAGCGCGTAAGCGGCGCGCTGCTGGGGGCGGCCCTTGGTCTTCAGCAGATCGAAGGTGAAGAGCACATCGTCCGCGGTGATGGAGGTGCCATCCGAGAAGCGGGCGCCGGGATCGAGGTGGAAGGCGACGAAGGAGCGGGCGTCGTCCGTGTCCAAGGATCGCGCCACGAGGCCATAGAGCGAGAAAGGCTCGTCCTGCGAGCGCGCCATGAGGGGCTCGAACACGAGGTTCATCATGCCCTGGGCGGTCGACCCAGCCTTGAGGTTGAAGGGATTGAGGCTGTCGAACGTGCCCAGCAAGCACAGTCTCATCGTGCCGCCCTTCGGCGCGTCGGGATCGGCATAGGGGAAATGGGCGAAATCCGCAGGCAGCGCCGGGGCCCCGTGCATCGCGATCGAGGGCTGAGCCGCCGCCTGCGCGGTGAGCGTCGTCCCGAGGGTTAGAGCGAGGAGGGGAGCGAGCAGTCGCCGGCGGAGGATCATGTGCACCATCAGCCCGCTATAACGCAGCGGCCGGAGCTTTTCGTCCCCCTCGGGAGCAGAGGCGGGAGGCGTGTTGGCATTGCGGTGGAGGTCGGAGTTGCGATAGAGCAGGATCGGCGGTTACCGATCGGCCTCGATGCGATGCCATTCGTGTTCATCGTCCGGATGGTAGACGACGCCCGGGGCATGCCGGTACCTCTCGTTTTACCGAGACTCTGTTCCTCGCTTTCCATCGTCAACGCATCTCACTAAAGAGGTTTTCATGCCGTTTCACGCAATGCGTTCCGGGGCTTTCGCCCTGGCCTGCCCCTTGGCATTCGCGGCCGGTCTCACCCTGGTGTCGGCCGCGGCTGTAGCCCAGGATGCTCCCGCGACGGCCCCGGCGCAAGCGCAGCCCACGGGTCCGGTCAAGGTCGAGCTTCAGCCGTCCCAGGCCGACTGGACGAAGGTATGCGGCAACGCCGGTCCGAAGCGGACGATCTGCTTCACGATACGCGATTTCACCCAGGCTCCAGACCAGCCGCCGCTGATCGCCCTCGCGGTTTACGATGTGAAGGGCGAAGACGCGATTATCCGTTTTCTCATGCCCTTGACGCTGCTGCTGCAACCCGGGATCCGGTTTCAGGCGGACAAAGGATCGCAGCAGGAGGGGAAGTACACGTTCTGCCTGCCGAACGGTTGTTTCGCGGAAGCTCGGCTCAAGGCGGCGGCGCTTGATGGCATGAAGAAAGCGGCGACCCTCAGCATCGTCGCCAAGAACCAGATCAACGCCGAAGTCACCTTCACTTTGCCGATCACCGGCTTTGGCAAAGCCTTCGATGGTCCCGCAGTCGATCCCAAGGTACTTCAGCAACAGCAGCAGGCCCAGCAACAGGAACTGCAGAAGCAGCTGCAAGAGCGTGCGAAGCAACAGCGCCAGAACCTGGAGAATGGTGCGGCTCCAGCGGCTCCAGCTCCGGCCGCTCCGGCACCTGCCGCTCCGGCGCCCAAGCCGTAAAAGCCGATCTTCGGCGGGAGCCTTGCTGCCGCCGAACCTCCTCCGCCTCAGTTCCGCATCAGCGACTTGGCTTTGTATCCGCCTCTGTCCGTGCGTTCGAACACCTCCCTGATCTGCGGGTGACGGAGCGGCTCGCCCGAATCGTCGATCAACAGGTTCTGCTCGGAGACATAGGCGATGTACTCGGTTTCGGTATTCTCGGCGAACAGATGATAGAAGGGCTGGTCCTTGGTGGGCCGAACGTCTTCGGGGATGGACAGCCACCATTCCTCCGTGTTGGAAAAGACAGGATCGACATCGTAGATCAACCCGCGAAAAGGGTATTTCCGATGTCGGACCACCTGTCCGATGCCGAACTTGGCGCTTTGCGGCTTCACTTGTCTTCTCCGGTTCTTGAACCGTCAAACGGTCTGCGCATGTGCGTTGCGGGACGGTTTGATGTCGTCGCCTGTCCATCGCGGCGGGAGCGATCCAGGGCCTGGCGACCGGTCCGCCGTAGGCAGGCAAAATGTCTAGGCATGTGCAATGAACGCGCCCCCTCAGCTTAAACGAAACGCCGGGGCAAACCAATCGGTGTTTCGCGGGCGGACGTCGAGGCTCGGAGCTTCCTTTTTTTTCAGCCCGTTCATTGCTACATTACGTGAGGCCGATCCCCGCGGACGCGGCCCGAGGGTCGAGCCATGGCAAGCGCAGCGAAGAAGAAGTTTCAGGTGATGTCGTTGACCGACGCGGCGGCGGATCGCGTCCGGGAGATCATGGCGAATGCCGACGGGCCGCTGTTCGGATTGAAGGTCGGGGTCAAGAACGGCGGCTGCGCCGGAATGTCCTACACGATGGACATGGTGGCCCAGCCCGAACCTCGGGATGAGATCGTCGAGGACAAAGGTGTAAAGGTGCTTGTCGACCCCAAGGCCGTGCTGTTTCTGCTCGGCACGCGAATGGATTTCAGGACGGACAAGCTTTCAGCCGGCTTCGTCTTCGAGAACCCCAATCAGACGTCGTCGTGCGGATGCGGCGAAAGTGTCGCCATCACGCCGGCAAGTCCGGAGGCCCTTGCCGCCGCCGTGTGAAACCCGGCAGCGGGCATCGGCCCGCCCTCAGGACACTTGCTTGATCTTGACCGGACGAAGCAGGAACGAGGGAACGTGGTCGCCGAGACCGACCACCGCCATGTCGTCGTCGTCATCCCGGCGCAGACGCCGGCTGTGGGACGAGGGAGCTGCCGCAAGACGCGGTTCGTCATAGCGCGAGCGTCCTGTCGCCGATGACGTGGGGCGCGGTCCACCGGCGCGAATCGGTTCGGGGCGCGGAGCCCGCTCGCGTGCCATGGACTCCCCTCGGGCCGCTGGCTCAGCGTCGCGCCGCTCCGTGCTGGCGGGTGCGCGCGTGTCGGTCCGCCGGGAAGGGCGACGGTCCCGGCTGCCGCGCGATGTCGCCTCGAAGTCAGTCCCGCTCGGCGCGTCGCTGACGGAAGCTAGGTCATCACCAAACCAGTCGATCTTCCGCTGGATCAGCTTCTCGATCTCCTCAACATATTTCCTGTCGGTGCTGGTCACGATCGACATCGCGGTCCCGCTCAACCCCGCGCGGGCGGTGCGGCCGATGCGATGCACGTAATCTTCCGCATGGGTTGGCACGTCGAAATTGAACACATGGCTGACGGCTGGGATGTCGAGGCCCCTCGCCGCCACGTCCGAACAGACCAGAAGCGACACGTTGCCGTTCTTGAACGCGTCGAGCGAGGTCATTCGGGCCCGCTGGTCCATGTCCCCATGCAAGCAGCCGACCGAGAATCCATGCTTTTCAAGGGACTTCGTCAACAGCGCCACGTCTCGCTTGCGGTTCGAGAATATGATGGCGTTCTTGAAATCATCGGCGTTCCGAAGCAGCCTGCGAAGCGCTTGGCCGGGCCCGGGCCCGAGGCGACCAGCGACTGCGTCACGCCCGCGGCCGTCGAGGATGGACGCGCAACCTCGATCCGGACGGGGTTATGCAGGAACGTCTCGGTCAGCTTGGTGATCTCGGGTGGCATCGTGGCGGAGAAAAACAGCGTCTGGCGCGTGAAAGGCACGAGCTTGCAGATCTTCTCGATGTCGGGGATGAAGCCCATGTCGAGCATGCGGTCGGCTTCGTCGATAACCAGCACCTCGATGCCCGTCAGAAGAAGCTTGCCTCGTTCGGCGAAGTCGAGCAGCCGCCCCGGTGTCGCGATCAGCACGTCGACGCCGCGCGTGATCTTGGCGTCCTGGTCGCCAAAGGAGACGCCGCCGATGAGCAGGGCGACGTTGAGCTTGTGATTGACGCCGTATTTGACAAAGGCTTCCTCCACCTGAGCGGCAAGTTCGCGCGTCGGCTCGAGGATCAGCGTTCGGGGCATCCGGGCGCGGGCACGACCGCCTTCGAGCCGTGACAGCATGGGCAGCGTGAACGCCGCCGTCTTGCCGGTTCCGGTCTGCGCGATGCCCAGAACGTCGCGGCCGGAAAGCGCCACCGGGATGGCCTGCGTTTGGATGGGGGTAGGGGTCGTATAACCTGAAGCCTCTACGGCTCTGAGGACCTTATCACTTAGGCCAAGTTCGTTGAATGTCATTGAGCCTTGCGTCACCTGGACGAAAACGACCCGAAAATCCGCGTGGATCGTATAGAGAAGCGGCACGACTGTTCGTGCGTCGATAAGCGACGCGGAGCGCTCGCATGGACCTTGACATAAGCGGAATTATCCACATGTCAACGAAACATCCGTCGGAAATCGCTTGCAGACGCGGCTTATCACCGGATCTCCGGTCGAGCCGACGAATCTCGCCGGCAAGACCGGGTTACGGCTTGACTGCGGAAGGCTGAGCCGGGCGAATGGAGCCGGTGGCTTCCATGTCGGGAGTACCCAGCGAACGTGATGCGACCGAGGGCCGGTTCAAGGGTAGGAACGCTGAAAGCGGCTCACGTTCGGTTCGCACCAGCCAGGCCATGCCGTGGGCGCCGACCGCGGCCGTTACCGTGATTGCGGCGGCCGCATAGGCGAACCAACGCACCGCGGAGCCGCGCTGGTCACGCCTGAACCCGGTCGTCTGCATCGGAGAACCTTGTCGAGATTTGCTCGGACTTCCACCATCCTTCAACAGGGTTGAGCAATTGCTAACGAACCGTCAGACGTCGAGGAGATCGGTGGCGCCTTTGGCATGATCCTGGATGAAGGCGAACCGGGCCTCGGGCTTGTTGCCCATCAGCCGTTCGACCGCCAGCGCCGTTTCCGCCTCGACGTCGAGGGGTATGTCTACCTGGAGGAGCGAGCGCTTCCTGGGGTCCATGGTAGTGTCCTTGAGGTCGCGCATCGGCATCTCGCCGAGCCCCTTGAACCGGCTGATCTCGATCTTCCCCCGGCCCGTGAAGGCGGAGCGCATCAGATAGTCCTTGTCCACGTCGTCGCGTGCATAGACGGACTTCGTCCCCTGCGTCAGCCGGTACAGGGGGGGCACCGCGATGAACAGATGCTTGCCGTCGATGAGCTTCGGCATCTGCCGGTAGAAGAAAGTGATCAGCAGCGATGCGATATGGGCGCCGTCGACATCGGCGTCGGTCATGATGATGATCTTGTCGTACCGGAGGTCCGCCTCACGATACTGGCTTCCCGTCCCACACCCGAGGGCCAGCACAAGATCGGCCAATTGCTGGTTCGAGGCGAGTTTGTCGCGCGTCGCGCTGGCGACGTTAAGGATTTTGCCGCGCAACGGAAGGATGGCCTGGCTGGCCCGGTCACGCGCCTGCTTGGCGGACCCGCCGGCCGAATCGCCCTCCACGATGAAAAGTTCGGATCCTTGGGCGGCACTGTTCGAGCAATCCGCGAGCTTGCCCGGCAACCGCAGTTTCCGCGTCGCGGATTTGCGGGCGACGTCCTTCTCCGCCTTTCTGCGAAGCCGCTCGTCGGCGCGCTCGATGCTCCAATCGAGCAACCGCCCGGCCTGCGCCGGGGACGCCGCCAGCCAATGATCGAAGGCGTCGCGCAGAACGCCATCGACGATCCGCGTCGCCTCCCCGGATTGCAGGCGACCCTTGTTCTGGCCCTGAAACTCAGGTTCGCGAATGAAGATGGAGAGGAGCGCGGCGCAATTCAGCATCACGTCGTCAGCCGTCACCGGGGCGGCCCTGCGGCTCTGGCCGATCCGCTCCGCATGGTCCTTCAACCCGCGAAGCAGCGCCGTCCTCAGGCCCGTCTCGTGGGTTCCTCCCTGAGGAGTAGGGATGGTGTTGCAATAGGAATGCGCGAAACCGTCATCGTCGCTGAGCCAGGACACAGCCCATTCGACCGACCCATGTCCGCCAGGCTTGTTGACCCGGCCCACGAAAGGCTGGTCGATCACGAAGGCGCGGCCCTCGGTCTCCTGCGCCAGATGGTCCTTGAGCCCATCGGGGAACCTGAACACGGCTTCTGCCGGTACCTTGAGGCCGGCGACGAGTTCCGGGGCGCAATGCCAGCGCACCTCGACACCCCCGAAGAGATAGGCCTTCGAACGCGACATGCGGAAGAGGCGACCAGCATCGAGCCGCGCGCCGTCGCCAAAGATCTCGGGGTCCGGCTTGAACTTGACGCGCGTGCCTCGCCGGTTGACCATCCTGCCGACGGTTGCGAGCGGCCCGAGCGGGCGGCCCCGCTCGAAGATCTGTCGATAGAGCATCTGCCCGCGGGCGACCTCGACCTCGAGACGCTCGGAGAGCGCATTGACGACCGAAACGCCGACTCCGTGAAGGCCCCCCGAGGTCTGGTAGGCACCCGAATCGAACTTGCCGCCCGCATGCAGCATCGTCATGATGATCTCGAGCGCCGAACGGTCCGGAAACTTGGGGTGCGGGTCGATGGGAATGCCGCGGCCGTTGTCGGTCACGGTGCAAAAGCCGTTCTCCTCGAGGACGACATCGATGAAGGTGCCATGGCCCGCCACGGCCTCGTCCATGGCGTTGTCGATGACCTCGGCGAAGAGGTGGTTGAGCCCGGCCTCGTCGGTACCCCCGATATACATGCCGGGTCGCCGGCGGACCGGCTCGAGACCCTCCAACACTTCGATGGAAGCGGCCGTATAGCCGCTTTCGTCGGGTGTCGCCTCGCGCGGCATTGCGGCGCGTTTCCGCTTGCGCTCGACCGAGCGGTCCTTCTCGGACCGCAGGGCCTCTGGCGGGTCGATGACACTGAAGAGGTCGTTGTCCTGGGCCATCGCCGCCTATCGAGGTATGGTCTGAGCCGACATCGTGACCTATAGATTAGAACAAACCATAAACCTCGACGCGGGCACGGGGGAATTCCGGCCCGGCCTCGTACGTTGTATCACATGAGGAGGGTCGAACCGCCATGTCGCTCCAGGCCTATCCGTCCTTCGTCGGGGTCGCCAGCACCTTGATTTTCCTCCCCGGGCCGAATGTCGCGTTGGTCGGCGGGAGGAGCCTTGTGCGAGGCCGGCGCTGAATGGGCACGCCGGCCGAGGTGCAACCCAGCACCGCAGGCTTCGTGCTTGGCGTCGAACGCTCGATGGCGGGGCAGGGATGGCGGCATAGGCTCGGTGCGGCCGAGAGCCGCACGGGGCTGGGCATCGCCCAGGCGCACGGGCTGCCGGATCTCCTGGCCAGGGTTCTGGCCGGTCGCGGTGTCGATGTCGCGACCTGCGAGGCCTATCTGGCGCCGACCCTGCGCGACCTGATGCCGGACCCCGACGTCCTCACCGACATGGGCGCGGCGGTCGGCAGGCTGGCGGCGGCGTTCGGCGCAGGAGAGAAGATCGGCATCATCGGCGATTACGATGTCGACGGGGCAACATCCGTGGCGCTGCTCGGCGACTATCTGAGCGCCGCCGGCGTGGCGTGCGAGATCCACATCCCGGACCGGATCCGCGAGGGGTACGGCCCCAGCGTCGAGGCCGTCGACCGCCTGGCGGCGACCGGCGTCAGCCTCCTCGTCACGGTCGACTGCGGTTCGGCCAGCCACCTGCCGCTGCGTCGTGCGCAAGACCTCGGCCTCGACACGCTGGTGTTCGACCATCACCAGATCGCGCCACCGTTTCCGCCGGTGCACGCGATCGTCAATCCCAACCGGCCCGACGACCTCTCCGGGCTCGGGTCGCTCTGCGCCGCCGGCGTCGTCTTCATGGTGCTCGTCGGCCTGCACCGGCGGCTCAAGGCAACGGGGTTCTGGACCGGCCGCACGGCGCCCGATCTTCTCGCCGGACTCGATTTCGTGGCGCTCGGCACCGTCGCGGATGTCGTGCCCCTCACGGGTCTCAACCGCGCCTTCGTGGTGAAGGGCCTTCAGGTGATGCGGCGACGGACGCGCCCTGGTCTCGCGGCCTTGTGCGATGTCGCCGGTATCGACGGCCCGCCGACCACCTTTCATCTTGGCTATCTCCTTGGGCCGCGCATCAACGCCGGTGGCCGCATCGGTGATGCGACGCTCGGCGCGCGGCTTCTCATGACAGGGGATCCGCGCGAGGCGGCCCGGATCGCGTCAGAGCTCGACGGACTCAACCGCGATCGCCGCAGCATCGAGGCCGAGGCGTTCGAACAGGCGGAGGCCGAGGCGCTGCTGATGCTCGAAACCGACGCCGACGGTGCGGTGCTGGTCGCCGCGGGAGAGGGCTGGCACCCCGGCGTCATGGGCCTCGTGGCGTCGCGGCTGAAAGAGCGCTTCGGCCGGCCCGCATTCGCGATCGCGCTATCGGGCGGCGGGGGCACCGGCTCGGGCCGCTCGGTCGTGGGCGCGGATCTCGGGCGAGCGGTGCGGGCCTGTGTCGAAGCGGGGATGCTCCGCCGGGGTGGGGGCCATGCCATGGCGGCAGGGCTCACCATCGACGCCGGCGCAGTGACGGCCTTCAAGGCCTTCATGAACGGGCACTTCGCCGAACGGCTGGGCGCCATGCGGGCCCGAGACGCCTTGCTGGTCGACGGCACGCTTTCGGCCGCCGCCGCGACGCCCGAACTCGTGGCCACGCTCGACGCCGCCGGACCCTTCGGCGCCGGCAGCCCCGAGCCGGTCCTGATCTTTCCGCATCATCGTGTCGTCGACGTCAGCGCTGTCGGGGCGGACCACCTTCGCCTCGCCGTGGCGGGGCCGGACGGCACGCGGCTGCGCTGCATGGCGTTCCGGGCTGCCGGAACCCCGCTCGCGGAGGGACTCCGGGCAACTCGCGGTCGATTGCTCCACCTCGCGGGCACCCTGGCCTTGAATCGCCATGGGGGCGGCGACCCGCGCGCCGAACTGCGGCTGCTCGACGCCGTTCTGGCGGGGTAGTCCTCATCGAGGTTTGGGCTGCGGGCGGATCGAGCCTCTGAACTTGAGGAAGGTCTTCCCGCTCGTGATCGCCGGGAGGTGGAACGCCCGGCCTTGCGCCGGTTCGGCAGGCTTGTTCAGTGCCGCGTTGCAACGCTTCGAGGGTGCCGGACGCACCGACCGAGGCGCTTGCCAGGAACAGGGGCCTTCCCGTATAAGCTGCCCCGCCTGGGGCTCGGTTCGCCGATGAGCCACAGCCACTGCGCCCATCGTCTAGCGGTCTAGGACGTCGCCCTTTCACGGCGAAAACAGGGGTT
>CAXSEU010000113.1:0-1461 GCA_964236485.1 uncultured Lichenihabitans sp.
CCGTCAAGGAAGCCCCCCTCCCCGGCGAGGCGACCGTGCTGGGCACGCATCTCGAAGGCCCGTTCATCAATCCGAAGAAGCTTGGCGCCCAGGAACCCGAGGCGATCAACGGCGACCCCGCACTGGCGGCGCGGTGGGCCGAAGCCGGTGCCATCGTCGTCGCTACGGTCGCGCCCGAAATTCCCGGGGGACTCGAGGTGATCGCGACCCTGGCCCGGCTGGGTTGCCGGGTTCAGATCGCCCATAGCCTCGCGACGGCCGCCGAGGCGGCCGAGGGCTTCCGTCAAGGCTGCACCGGCTTCACGCATCTCTTCAACGCCATGTCGGGCGTCGACCACAGGGCGCCGGGGTGGCCGCCTATGCGCTGGCCCACGGCCGGTTCGCCGAAATCATCGTCGACCTGCTGCACGTCCATCCGGAGATCATCAGGGCCGCATACCGGGCGATCCCAAAGCTCTACGCCATTTCGGACTCGACGCTGGCCGGATGGCCCGACGGCCCGCAGATGTGGGGCGGATATTCCGTCACGAAGAACGGTCTTCGCGTCACCCTCAAGGACGGAACGCTGGCGGGAAGCGCCGTTACCATGCTCGATTGTTTCCGCAATCTCGTCGACATCGGCTTGACGATCGAGGCGGCGGCGGCCATGACATCCGGCCGCCAGGCGGAGTACCTCGGCCGGATCGATCTCGGCCGCATCGTGCCAGGGGCCCGGGCCTCGCTGGTCCGGCTCGATGAGGACCTCCGCCTCGGCGCCGTGATGGTCGACGGACATTTAGTTCAACGGGGCGCCGCGGGCTGACGCTCTCAATGGGTCCGGATGCTGCCATCCTCGGAATCCAGCGTCAGGTTCGGTGAGGAATAGGGGTCGTCGAGCAGCCTCTCCCCCCAGCGGAGCCGCAGATTCAGGACCTCGCGGTTGAACCGCTCGAGGGATCGCGGCGAGAGATCCCGCCCTCGGCTGACGCTCTCGTGGTGGGTCAGTTCCGCGAACGGCGTCCACAGGTTGCGGTAGCCCGCGGCGATGACGCGGAGGCAGAAATCGACATCGTTGTAGCCCACGGCGAAATTTGTCGCGTCGAACCCTCCCACCTCGTCGTAGACGGACTTGCGAACCACAAGGCAAGCCGCCGTCACGGCCGAGACCTCGTTCACGGTAACGAGACTGTCGACCATCCCCCGCGTTCCACGCGCCGACCGCTTGTGGCGGTGGCCAGCCGCGCCGCCGACGCCCGCGACCACCCCGCCATGCTGCAGGCTCCTGTCCGGATAATAGAGCTTCGCGCCGACGCAGCCGATCCCCGGCAGGAGGGCCAAGCCCACCATCTCCTTGAGCCAGAGGCTGTCAGTGACCTCGATGTCGTTGTTGAGGAAGGCGAAGATGCTGCCCGCCGCGCGTGCCGCCGCAAGGTTGTTGAGAGCGGCGTAATTGAACGGGCTCGAGTCCGTGATGACCCTGAT